>JACCTM010000077.1 GCA_013812385.1 Geodermatophilaceae bacterium
GTGAAGAGCGCGTTCACGAGTCCTGCGCTGCGGCCGGACTCCGTGGCGATCGGAAGGGCCAAAAGCACGGTTCCGAGGATGATGGCCAGGGCAAACGCCACCGCGATCACCCGAGCCGGCCGGCCCAATGCGGCAAGCAAGCCACGGCGGGGTCGGACTGAACGGCCCGGTGAGTCGTTCATGCAAGTGCCCGATAGGCCGCTCGCTTGGTGTCACCGGTGAGCCGATCGAGATAGAGCCGGCCGTCGAGATGATCGATCTCATGTTGTAGGCACCGAGCCATCAGCCCGTGCCCGGACAGGGTCAGCGGCTGGCCGTGCTGATCGAGGCCCTCAGCCACCGCGTACGCCGAGCGACCGGTGGGAAACCACACCCCGGGGATCGACAGGCAGCCCTCGTCATCGGTCTCGATCTCCGCCGAACGTTCGACCAGGCGCGGATTGACGAGGTGGCCGATCTTTCCGTCGATGTTGTAGGAGAAGACCCTCAGTCCGACGCCGATCTGGGGAGCCGCGAGTCCGGCACGCCCCGGCGCGTCCACTGACTCCTCGAGATCGGTCACCAGGGCACGTAGCTTGTCGTCGAAGTCACGTACGGGATCGCAGGGGGTGCGCAGGACCGGATCACCGATCTGCCGGATGGGGAGCACGCTCACCGCGCCATTCTGCCCCGGCCAACTCGAGCGCCACCGCCGGGAGCCGCGGGTCACTCTCGAGAGCCTTCGGATGGACGAGGCTGCACGCGCGGTGCTCATGTCTGCCAGCCAACTTGCCGCCTGTCGTTTGCTGCCGACGACAGCGGGTAGCCAGCCCGCATGACTCGATTCGGTTACATGCTCTCCGCCGAAGAGCACTCCCCGGCGGAGCTGATCCGGCAGGCCGAACTGGCCGAGCAGGCCGGCTTCGAAGCGCTGTGGATCTCCGACCACTTCCACCCGTGGAATCACGAGCAGGGCCAGGCGCCGTTCGTGTGGTCGTTGATCGGGGCACTCGCCCGCGCGGTGCGCCTACCCGTGACCACGGGCGTCACCTGCCCCACCGTTCGGATCCACCCGGCCATCATCGCGCAGGCCGCCGCGACCAGCGCCGTACTGCTCGAGGGCCGGTTCGCGCTCGGCTTGGGCAGCGGTGAGGCGCTGAACGAGTCGGTGCTCGGCGATGCCTGGCCGGCCGCAGACATCCGATTGGAGATGCTGGAGGAGGCGGTCGAGGTGATCCGCGCACTGCACGATGGCGACGTGATCGATCACCGCGGTCGGCACTACACCGTGCAGCACGCCAAGATCTTCACCCGACCGGACCGGCCGCCGCCGATCTACCTGTCCGGTTTCGGCCCGAAGTCGGCTGCGCTGGCCGGCCGGATCGCGGACGGCTTCGTCTGTACCAAGCCCGACGAAGAGCTGATCCAGGCCTTTCGCGACGCGGGGGGGGCGGGCAAGCCCATGCTGGCCGGGACGAAGGTGTGCTGGGCCACGAGCGTCGAAGCGGGGGCCGCGACGGTGCACCGATTGTGGGCCAACGCCGGCCTGCCGGGAGAGCTGGCTCAGGTCCTGCCGACTGTTGAGCACTTCGAACAGGCCTCGACGCTGGTCACCGAGGAGATGGTGGGCAGTTCCACGCCGTGCGGACCGGACCCCGAGATCCACGTGAAATCCCTGCAGCAGTACCTCGACGCCGGCTACGACGAGATCTATGTCAACCAGATCGGCCCGCAGCAGGAGGAATTCTTCCGGTTCTGGACCCAGGAGCTTGCCCCGCGGCTGCACTAGTCGCTGGTGAGCTCGTGCAGGATCATCTCGTCGCGGTGGACAACTTCGCGGCGGAGGTCCTGCGCGAGTTCGCTCGTCGATTTGCCGAGCATCGCCGGCAGCTCGCGAGCGTCGTAGGCCACCAGCCCACGCCCGACCGCGAACCCGTCGGGCCCGAGTAGCTCCACCGGATCGTCGGCTAGGAAGTCGCCGGCGACCCCGGTGATGCCGGCGGCCAACAACGAGGCCCGCCGCGTTCGCAGGGCCTTGACGGCTCCGGCGTCGAGCACTATCGAACCCCGGGGGCGGCTGGCGTAGCGCAGCCAGAACAGTCGGGCGGTGGGCCGACGACCGGTAGCCGGAAAGAGGGTGCCGACATCATCACCGTCCAGGGCCGCTCGTACGTCCTCGGCGCGAGCGATTCTTACGGACACACCGGAGCTGGAGGCGATCATCGCGGCCTCGACCTTGCTGCTCATCCCGCCTCTCCCGACCCCGTCAGCGCGAGACGAGCCGATGCTCAGAGCATGCAGGTCAGCGGCTGCGTTGACCACCGGAATCCGTTGGGTAGGCGACCGGTGCGGATCGCCGTCGTGCAGACCGTCGACATCGGAGAGCAGGACGAGGCCGGACGCCTCGGCTACGTGGGCGACCAATGCGGCAAGCCGGTCGTTGTCGCCGAACCTGATCTCCTCGGTGGCCACGGTGTCATTCTCGTTGACCACGGGCACGACCCCTAGTGCGAACAGTTTGGCCAGAGTTCGAGAGGCGTTGCGATAGTGCGAACGTCGATGCAAGTCATCGGCAGTGAGGAGTACCTGCCCCACCGTGGCGCCGTGGGAGGCGAATGCGGCGGCGTAGGCCTGGACGAGTAACAACTGACCGACCGTGGCTGCCGCCTGAGCCGTCGCGAGGTCGCGGGGACGTCGAGTGATTCCCAGCGGCGCCAGGCCGGCCGCAATAGCACCTGACGAGACCACGACGATCTCGCGACCCGATTCCCGGTGAGCGGCCAAGCTTGCAACGAACTCGGTCAGGCGTCCCGCGTCGATTCCACCGGCGATCGAGGTCAGCGACGAGGAGCCGATTTTGACAACGACCCGACGAGCCGCGGCGATCGGGTCCGGCGCCGCGGTCACCGCTCGATGACCGCTTGTGCCGCAGACGACGTCGCTTCACTGACAGCGTCGTCACCCGCGTCACCCGCGTCACCCGCGTCCGCACGACGACGGCGAGCCTTCTTCCTGGCCAGTCGCTCATCTGCGGTGACCCGCTCAGAGGTTTCCAGGCGCGGGTCCTCACCGCGGCGGCCGACGACGGCACTGCTGGCATCTGGAGTGCTCGGCACCCAGTCGAAGCTCACATCCCCGACGGTAACCAGGCAGCCCGGCACCGCACCGGCCTTGACCAGCGCGTCCTCGACGCCAAGTCGGGCCAGTCGGTCGGCGAGGTAGCCGACCGCCTCGTCGTTGCTGAAGTCGGTCTGCCGGATCCAACGTTCGGGCTTGACGCCGCGAACGACGAAGCCGCCCGGGATCTCTCGGTCGGCGCTGACGCTGAACGTGTCGTCCACCGAAGTCGGCCGGATGATCAGCCGGGTGGGGGCTGGCGACGGGCGCGACGCTCGGTCTGCGGCCACCTGTTCGGCCAGGTAATAGATCAGCGCGCTGACGCCCTCGCCGGTGACTGCACTGATCATGAAGACGCGGTATCCACGTTCGGTCAGATCGGCGACCACGAGGTCGGCGAGTTCGCGGGCCTCCGGTACGTCGATCTTGTTGATCGCCACTGCTTTGAGCCGGCTCACCAACGCTCCGCCGGCCCCGCCGTAGGCGGTCAGTTCACCCTCGATGGCTTCGATATCGCTGATCGGGTCGCGGCCCGGCTCCAGGGTCGCTGCGTCCACGACATGCACCAGCACCGAGCACCGCTCGACATGCCGGAGGAACTCCAGACCCAAGCCTTTGCCCTGTGCTGCTCCCGGGATCAATCCCGGGACGTCGGCCATCGTGAACGTGTGCTCGCCGGCCGCGACAACGCCGAGATTGGGCGCAAGCGTCGTGAACGGGTAGTCGGCGATCTTCGGCTTGGCCGCAGAGACTGCCGCAATCAAGGATGATTTTCCCGCCGACGGAAACCCGACCAGTCCCACGTCGGCGACGCTCTTGAGCTCCAGCACGACATCACGTGATTCACCCGCCTCACCGAGCAGCGCGAATCCGGGGGCCTTGCGACGCGCGGAGGCCAACGCGGCGTTGCCCAGTCCCCCGCGACCGCCTTGAGCTACGACGAACCGAGTGCCCTCGCCGACCAAGTCGATGAGAATCTCACCGTCGACGCCGGAGACCTCGGTGCCCTCCGGTACGGCCAGGATCCGGTCCTCACCCTGGGCGCCGTTGCGATGATCGCCCTGACCGGGCTTCCCGTTACCGGCCCGGTGATGCGGCCGGTGGTGGAAGTCCAGGAGCGTATGGACGCCCGGATCTACTTCGAGAATGATGTCGCCGCCACGACCACCGTTACCGCCGTCGGGTCCACCCATCGGCTTGTACTTCTCACGATGCACCGACGCGCAGCCGTGGCCGCCGTTTCCAGCGGATAGGTGCAGGACCGTACGGTCGATGAAGGCAGTCATGGGAGTGGGCTTGGCAATCAGTTGGGCGATGAGCCAGTTGGGCAACTGGAAGGCCCGGAAGTCATGACAGCCTTCTGATCACCCGACGCGCGGAGCGCGTCGCGTCATTCGACCGGAACGACGCTGACCTGGGCCCGCCCGCGACGCTTGCCGAAGGTGACGGCACCGGGCTGAACCGCGAACAGGGTGTCGTCCCCCCCGCGGCCAACGCCGGTGCCAGGGTGGAAGTGAGTGCCGCGCTGCCGCACGATGATCTCCCCGGACTTCACGATCTCGCCGCCGAAACGCTTGACGCCCAGGCGCTGACTGTTTGAATCGCGACCGTTTCGCGAGGATGAGGCGCCCTTCTTGTGTGCCATCTCGCTCAGTCCTCCTTCTCGTCGGTAGTCTCCAACGCCTTGCTCGACTTTGTGGCCTTGCTCGGCGCTGCGGTCTTGCTCGGCGCTGCGCTCTTGCTCGCCGCTGTGGCCTTACTCGGCTTGGTCACCTTCACGGGAGCAGGCGTGGCGGTGGTCTTGGCAGGGCTGGCCTGGCTCGCTTTGGTGGGCACCTTGGCAGTCTTGCTCGGCTTGTCGTCCGGCGCCGTCGCCGCCTTGGGCGTTTCGTCCTGGGCCGCGCCAGCCTTGGCCTTTTTGTTTGGCTTGCCGTCGTCGATGTCGGTGACCAGCAGCTCGGTGAGGAGCTGGCGGTGCCCGATCCGCCGACGGTAGCCGGTCTTGTTCTTGTACTTGAGAATCTTGATCTTCGGACCCTTGTGGTGACCGACGATCTCCCCGGTCACGGCGATCTTGGCCAGTGCTGAGGCTTCACTGATAACGCTGCGGCCGTCCACCACAAGCAACGCCGGCAGGCTGATCTCATCACCGGCGTCGCCGTCGAGCCGATTGACCTCGACGACGTCACCGACGGCAACCTTGTGTTGCTTGCCGCCGGCCTTGACTACTGCGTACACCACGGATCTCCCTTGAGTTCTTCTTCGCCGCGCACCGAATAGGGTTCCGATGAGCGAGGACTTCCTACGAGCGTTGGCCGGCGGTTGGGACACTCACGCCCACTACGGGCCGACCGCGGCGCCACGCGGACTCTCAGCCTACCGGAGACTGTGCCCGCCCGCCCAACCAGGGCGGCCACTTACTCGCCTGCGACGGGTGGCCCAGCCGGCCTGGATGCCCCTCTCCGGCCGCGTCGCCGTGGTGAGGCGGTCACGATGGGGCCCGCGGTGGAGGATTCCTGTTCGGTCCGGGCTTCCACGTCGGCGGACTCGGATCTGTCCGGCGTGGGAATGATGGCTTGGCTCATGGGGACAGCCGACTTCCTGATGCTGGGCACTGGGGTGCTGTCCGGCGCGGACTGCCCCAGAGCCTCGTCCCGATCCGCTTCGGTCGTCGGCATCGCCTGAGCTTCTCTGAGGTCCGCGGTCGGTTCTGTGCGGCCACCCTCGGTCCGGGAGGCGTTGCGTCCGCGGCTGCGCCCGCCGCCACGATCACTGCGGCTCTCGCCACGGTCGCTACCGCGGTGCTCGTTGCGATCTCCGCCGTCATGTGGCCGGTTGTCCCCGTGATGATCGCCGCCCCTGGAGCTCTCACCACTGGAGCGCCGGCGCTTCTCGTCGACCGGATCGGCGTGCACGATGATGCCCCGCCCGTTGCAGTGCTCACACGGCTCGGAGTAGACCTCGAGCAAGCCCTGACCCACCCGCTTGCGGGTCATCTGGACGAGGCCGAGAGACGTGACCTCGGCGACCTGGTGACGGGTGCGGTCACGGCCGAGACATTCGGTGAGCCGACGCAGGACGAGGTCTCGGTTGCTCTCCAACACCATGTCGATGAAGTCAATGACGATGATCCCGCCGATGTCACGCAGCCGGAGCTGGCGGACGATCTCCTCGGCAGCCTCGAGGTTGTTGCGGGTGACGGTCTGTTCGAGGTTGCCGCCGCTACCGGTGTACTTGCCGGTGTTCACGTCGACAACCGTCATCGCCTCGGTCCGGTCGATCACCAGCGAGCCGCCGGAGGGCAGCCAGACCTTGCGGTCCAGCGCTTTGGCCAACTGCTCGTCGACTCGCAGATCGGCGAAGACGTCGCTCTCACCAGTGTGCCGGCTGACCCGGTCAGCCAGGTCGGGGGCGACGTGGGCCACATAGGCCTCGACGGTGTCCCAGGCCTCGTCGCCGAAGACGATCATCCTGGTGAAGTCCTCGTTGAAGACGTCACGGATGACCCGGATGGCGAGATCGGGCTCCTGATAGAGCAGGCTCGGTGAGCTGGTCGAGGAAGATCCCGCCTTCTTCTGGATGACCTCCCATTGCGCGGTCAGCCGGTTGACGTCGCGGGTGAGTTCTTCCTCGCTCGCGCCTTCAGCGGCGGTACGGATGATGACACCGGCGTCCTCGGGGACGATCTTCTTCAGGATCGCCTTGAGCCGACTGCGCTCGACGTCGGGCAGCTTGCGGCTGATTCCCGTCATCGACCCGTTTGGCACGTAGACGAGGTAACGGCCTGGCAGGCTCACTTGTGACGTTAGTCGGGCGCCCTTGTGACCCATCGGGTCCTTGGTCACCTGCACGACAATGCTGTCGCCGGACTTCATCGCGGTCTCGATGTTGCGTGACTTGCCCTCGAGGCCGGCAGCGTCCCAGTTCACCTCGCCGGCGTAGAGGACCGCGTTGCGTCCTTTGCCGATGTCGACGAAAGCAGCTTCCATGCTCGGAAGCACGTTCTGAACCTTGCCGAGGTAGACGTTGCCGGCGAAGGAGTTGGAGCTGGCTTGGGTGATGTAGTGCTCGACAACGATGTCGTCCTCGAGCACCGCTATCTGGGTCCGCTCGCCGCTCTGCCGAATGACCATTGCCCGGTTGACCGCCTCACGACGGGTCAGGAACTCAGCCTCGGACAGGATCGGAGCGCGGCGACGGCCGGTTTCCCGCCCGTCCCGACGTCGTTGACGCTTGGCTTCCAACCGAGTCGACCCAGAGATGCCGCGGACCTCTTCGTTTCCGCCCCCGGTGTCCGCGCGGCCGCCCTCGCCGCGGCCGCCGGCCTCCACGCGGCTACCGCCGGTGGCGGAGTCCTCGTCCTCCGACCGCCGACGGCGCCGGCGACGGCGACGGGTGGACGAACCACCCTCACCGTCCTCTTCGTCGAACCCGGGCTCGCCGGCTGAGTCCGCTTCGGCCTCACCGGAGCCGACTCCCATGCTGGGGGCGTCCGACCCGTCGCCCTCGGAGTCCTCACCGGTCTTGCCTCGGCCACGACCTCGCCGGCCGCGACGGCGGCGGTTTCCACCGTCGCCGTCGACCTCGTCGGTTTCGGAGCCTCCGTCGACCGGCGATTCCCAGGCGTCGACGGCCTCGTCGGAGGGGATCGCCTCGAAGAGGCTCACCGCGGTGGAATCAACGGAAGGACCGTCGACGGAGGCGGCCTCGGCCACGGGGGCTTGCTTGGCGGTCCTGCCAGTCCTGGCTGTCTTGCCCGCCGCCTTGGTCACCTGGGCCGCTTTGGTCGCCTTGGTGGTGGCTCTCGTCGCCTTGGCAGGCTTCGTCTCCGCTGTCCCGTCGGCACTGCTGGCGATCGCCTTGCCGGCCCGGGACGCCTTGACCGGTGCCGAGTCACCATCAGCGCGCCCGCCGTCTGCGAAGTCAGTCTCCCGTGCGTCAGCCACCTCTGGAGGCACCACCGGGTCCGGGTCGGGCGGGGCCATGAAAGCCATCGCCGGGGGCGGCGCAGTGCGTCGCGCGGTGTTGCGTGCCGGCGCGCTGTCACCGCTTGGCTGGTCGTCGACGGTGTCTTTCGAGGTGTCGTTGTCGGGGCCGTTCGCCTCGTTGTCGAACACTGGTTCTCCGTTTCGCGTACCCGGGCGCCGCCCACCGGTTCTGGTGTTCGGCCGCCGCTCAGGTACGGCGGGTCAGGCGATTCCGAGTTCGCGTGTCGCGCCCGATGGGCAGCGGCGTGATACCGGTTTCGCAGAAGTCTGGTGTATCGGGTGCCGAAGGCACTCGATCGTTGCCGGCGGCGGACTCGTCAACCGTTCCGCGATCAGGTCTCGCCTAGTGCACCGTCTCTGGCAGCGGCGGCACGGTCGGGACCGAGCGGATCGGTCAGCACTCCGGTGGTGACGTCGAGCCGTCCCTGGGCGAGTCGCATCGAACGCGAAGTGAGCGACCCATCCAGTCCGGCGACGGCACCGAGAGCGGTGAGCACATCGTCGGGTCGTACCGCAGGGCTGACCTGCCGAACGACCAGGTCAAGTATCGCACAACCCTCGCCCTCGACCGCCCTGGCGCTCACGACCGCCGCCCGGGCGTCGAGCAGCCGGAGTCCTTTCTTCGTCACCCGCTCGACGATCACGCTCTCCCGGGCCAGGAACTCCTGGAGTGCGGCGGCCAGTGCTTGCGTCCGGAATCCGGGCAGTTCGATGCGCCAGCGCGAGGCTTCGATGCGCTCTGGCAGCCCGCCGGGTCCGGCCGGCAGCACCTCGAGAATGTCCAGGCCCTCCGGAAGCGCCATGTCCAAGGCCGCGCGGACCTGTTCGGGGTCGGTTTCGGTCTGCAGCCCGATTTCGAGGTACTCCGCCTCGCTGGCCGACCCGGTCGGGGCCGCGCCGACGTAAGAGATCTTCGGGTGCGGACTGAACCCGGCAGAGAAGGCGATCGGCACGCCGGACCTGCGCAGCGCCCGCTCAAAAGCACGGGCGAAGTCACGGTGCGAGACGAAACGCAGCCGGCCGCGCTTGGCGTACCTGATCCGCAGCCGTTGCACCGTCGGCGGCGGTGGTGGCCCCTCCGGCTGGCGAGTGCCCATCAGCCGCTCAAGCCCATATGGGAGCCCTCGCTCGCTTCGCTCACCGGTCGGTCCGCTCCTCGCTCGTTCCTCGCTGCGATGCTCCCGACCTCTCGGCTCGGTCCAGCCGCAGTTCGAGTAAACCCTCGGACATCGCGTAGCCGCACCGCTTGTACAACGAGATCGATCGCGAACTCGGATGCACGGCGAGATACGAGCATTTTTCGGTACGGGCAATCTTGGCCACCAGCGCGAGCAGTTCGCTGCCGACCCCTCGGGCGCGGTGATCTGGTCGGACGTAGACCGACTGCACCCACGCCGAGCGGGGACGCACACCAGCCGGGCTTGGAACCCGATCGCCCATGGCCAACCAGGCCATCCCGACAGCGTCGCCGTCATCAGCTTGCTCGGCGAGCACCGCGACATGGTCCGGGTGAGTTGCCCACCATTGCCCCAGAAAGTCCAGGTATTCCTCGCGCGTCCCAGATGGCTGTTCGCCCATCTCATCCACCCGCCAAGTCCAACGCAGGGACGCCAGTGCGGCGACGTCCTGGCCCCCCGCCCGCCGGACGGCGACGCTCACGATCCGGTTGCGACAGGGGTGAGCGGAAGCAGTCTGACGCCGGTCGGGCCGATCTGGATGTCGGTGCCCATTCCCGGGCAGACACCGCAGTCGAAGCACGGAGTCCAGCGGCAGTCGTCCTGCTCCTGCTCGGAAAGGGCGTCCTGCCAGTCCGCCCAGAGCCATTCCTTGTCCAGTCCCGAGTCCAGGTGATCCCAGGGCAGCACTTCATGCTCGGTGCGTTCACGCGTCGTGAACCAGTCGACATCGAGCCCGTACGCGGGGAGAACCTCGGCACAGGCGCCCATCCAGCGGTCATAACTGAAGTGCTCGTTCCAGCCGTCGAAGCGACCTCCGTCACGCCAGACCTGCTCGATGACGGCGCCGATCCGCCGATCCCCGCGGGACAGCAGTCCTTCCACGATGCCGGGCTTGCCGTCGTGGTAGCGAACGCCGATCGCGCGACCGACGCTGCGGTCGGAGTTGATCGCGGTGCGCAGGAGCTTCAGCCGTCGGTCGATCGTCTCGTGGTCAGCCTGCGCCGCCCACTGGAACGGAGTGTGTGGCTTCGGGACGAATCCGCCGATCGAGACCGTGCAGCGGATGTCCTTGTGACCGCTGGCCGCTCGGCCGGCCTTGATCACCTCGCGGGCCATGTCCGCGATCTCGAGCACGTCCTCGTCGGTCTCGGTCGGTAGCCCGCACATGAAATAGAGCTTCACCTGGCGCCAGCCGTTGGCGTAGGCCGTGGAGACCGTACGGATGAGGTCCTCTTTGGACACCATCTTGTTGATCACCTTGCGCAGCCGCTCACTGCCGCCCTCCGGAGCGAAGGTCAGCCCAGAGCGGCGCCCGTTGCGGGACAGTTCATTGGCCAGTGTCACGTTGAAAGCATCGACCCGGGTGCTGGGCAGCGACAGGCTGGTGTTGGTCCCCTCGTAGCGGTCGGCAAGGCCCTTGGCGATCTCCCCGATCTCCGAGTGGTCCGCGCTGGACAGACTGAGCAGGCCGACCTCCTCGTACCCGCTGGCCTTGAGCCCGGCATCGACCATCTCGCCGATCCCGGTAATCGACCGCTCGCGCACCGGGCGGGTGATCATCCCGGCCTGGCAGAACCGGCAGCCCCGGGTACAGCCGCGGAAGATCTCCACGCTCATCCGCTCGTGCACGGTCTCGGCGAGCGGGACCAGCGGCTGCTTGGGGTAGGGCCATTCGTCGAGGTCCATCGTGGTGCGCTTGCCGACGCGGTACGGGACGGCGCTCTGGTTCGTGGTGACGCGCCGGATCCGACCATCGGGCAGGTAGTCCACGTCGTAGAAGCGGGGTACGTACACCCCGTCGACCTTCGCCATGCGCGACAGCAGCCCCAGCCGACCGTCCGGCTCTCCGTCGCCCTTCCAGGCCTTGACCACGTCGGTGATGTCCCCGACGACCTGCTCCCCGTCCCCGAGCACGGCGGCGTCGACGAAGTCCGCGATCGGCTCCGGGTTGAACGCGGCATGCCCACCGGCGATCACCAGCGGCTCGTTGTTGCGGTCCTTCGTGTGCAGCGGGATCCCGGCCAGGTCGAGGGCTTCGATCATGTTGGTGTAGCCGAGTTCGGTGGCGAAGCTGATGCCGAGTACGTCGAAATCGATCACCGGGCGGTGGGCGTCGACGGTGAACTGCGGTACGCCGTGCTCTCGCATCAGCCCGGCGAGGTCCGGCCAGACGGCATAAGTCCGCTCGGCCAGGGCATCAGCCCGCTCGTTCAGGACCTCGTACAAGATCATGATGCCCTGATTGGGCAGGCCGACCTCGTACGCGTCGGGATACATCAGCGCCCAGTGCACCTCGACGGAGTCCCAGTCCTTGACCTGGGCGTTGAGCTCACCGCCTACGTACTGGATCGGCTTGTTGATCCGAGGCAGGAGCGCTTCGAGCTGGGGGAAGACAGAAGTCACAGGCATGGCAGCACCCAGGGTACGGGCCGGGCGCGGGCGGTCCGGACTTCGCGCCGCGGGAGACCAGTCGCAACTGATGTCGCAGGATTACCGAGAACACGCCGCGCGAGTCCCCTACTTTCCTGCGACATCCGTCCGTGCGCTGCGGTGATGTCGCAGGATTACCGGGTACACGCCAGGCAAGTCCTCTGCTTTCCTGCGACATCCGAGCCGTCCACAGGTGAGGGCGGCTGTGCACATCGGCGCATCCGTCTCGGCGTGAGCATGCCCGACCGCGCACGATGCTCGGATGGGTCTCCGCGAGCACGCCGGTGTTGACCATGGCGTCATCAGCCGCGCCGAGCTGTTTGCTGCCGGGCTCAGCCGCGCAGAGATCGACTGGGCCTACCGACGCGGATCACTGGTTCGCGACCAACGCGGGCTGTACGCCGTGGCCGGAGCCCCGGTCACCGAGCTGCGATGCGCGCGGGCTGCTGTCCAATCCGTTGGACTTGCCGCCCAGGCGGTGGCCAGCCATGACACGGCGGCTCATCTGCACGGGATCGACACGGTACGGCGGCAACAGTTCGAGCACGTCACGATTCCACGCGCCACTCGGCGCCCGCAGCGCGGCCCGCTGTGGCTGCACGCCCACGACCTGTCCGACGACGACGTGACGTTCGTGGACGGCATCCCGACGACCACCGTCGCTCGCACCCTGCTCGACCTTCTGTTGCGGGCTGATCGCCTCACGGCAATCTGGGCATGTGAATCAGCTTTGCGGGCGGCATTGCTGTCTCCCACCGAGCTGGGACTGAGTATCGAGCGGGGCGCCCGGCGACGCGGCATCAAGCGCGCCCGTCGCCGGTACCAGCTGATCGACGTGCTCAGCGAGTCTCCGTTGGAAACCGGCGTACGGCTAATCTTCGCAGACTTCCAGCTACCGCCGCCGAGGCTGCAGATTCCGATTCTGGGTGCAGACGGGTCGGTCCAGTATCGGATCGACCTCGGGTACGAGGAACGCAAGGTCGGCGTCGAATGCGACGGCCGGGCGGTCCACGAGCAGCCCGAAGCGTTGTTCGGAGACCGTGAGCGGCAAAACGCGGTGCTCAACTCCGGTTGGCGATTGCTGCGCTTCACCTGGTCGGACTACCGCACTCGGCCTCGATACATCGCAGCCACGACGGCCGCTCTGATCGGCATCCGGCTCTAGCTGCCGCGGCGTCTCTAGCGGTGGCCGCGGCGGTCGCTTACTAAGATGTTGTAGCTTCGCCGAGAACACGCCCGGCCAGTCCTCGGCATCCCTACGACATCAGGGTGGGCGCAGGGCGGCTCCAGGGCAGGGCGGGCGCCCGGGGACTACTTCAGCAACAGGGTCGCCAGGCGTTTGCTGCCGATGATCAGTCCCAGGGCACCCATCACGACCAGGTACAGCACGTGCCCCAAGATCGACGCGTCGACGATTCCGGTCACGAGTGAGCGCACGAGTTCGATCCCGTGATAGAGCGGGGTGCACTGCACGACCACCTGGAGTGCCTCCGGGTAGACCGACAGCGGATAGAACGTCGTCGAGAACAGGAACATCGGCAGGATCGCGAGCTGGACGAACTCGAAGTTCTGCCAGCTCTTCATGAATGAGGTTGCCGCCAGGCCCACAGCAGCGAAGGCGAAGCCGATCAGGATGCAGGCGGGGATCGCGAGGATCGCCCACCACGACTCGACCAGGCCGAGGGCGAGCATCACGGCGAGGAACGTCGTGGAGTACAGCGCTCCCCGCATCAGGGCCCAGGTTGTCTCCCCCGCCGCGACGTCGGAGGCCGACAGCGGCGTGGCCAGCACCGCGTCGTACAACTTCGCGTACTTCAACTTGAAGAAGATGTTGAACGTCGAGTCGTAGACGGCACCGTTCATCGCCGAGGACGCCATGAGCGCGGGCGCGACGAAGACGGTGTAGTCGATCGCCACGCCAGCGTCGGTGGTGACCGTGCCCACAAGCGCGCCGATCCCGATCCCGATCGACAGCAGGTAGAACAGCGGCTCGAAGAACCCGGACAGGATCAGCAGCCAACCCCGGCGGTAGACAAGCAGGTTGCGCTCGACCAAGAGGCTTGCGCGTCGAGCCGAGGGCAACGGCATCGGTAAGACCCTGGCCAGCAACGTCGAGGACAACCCTGCCCGGGTTGGGCCCGGGGACACCGTGGGCTGCAACGGCGGACTGAGGCTCACGGTCAGATCACCAACCGCTGCGCGAACTGCCGCCGAGCCAGCCACACGCCGAGACCGACCAGGGCGACCAGACAGGTCACGTTGATCAGCGCCACTGACCCGTCGAGATCGCCGAGGGCCAGACCCCTGGTCAGAGAGACCCCGTGCCAGAGCGGGGTGGCGTACGCGACGGGTTGCAAGACGCCCGGCAGCTGGTCAACCGGGAAGAAGGTGCCCGAGAACAGGAACATCGGCACGATTCCGAACCGCAACAGAGCCGCGAACCCGGCATCGTTCTGGACCCAGGCGGCGAATGCGGCCACCGGTGCAGCGAAGGCGAGACCGGTCAGCACCGCGGCCGGGAGCGCGAGCAGCCCGAGCGGGAGTTCCAGTGCACCGAAGGCACCCATCACCGCGAGGAAGACCGCGAGCGTGGTCACCAGCCGGAACAGGATGAACAGCAGATGGCCCGTGACCAGATCACGGACCTTGACCGGAGTCGACAGGATTCCCTCGAAGGTCTTGTGCCACTTCAGCGCGCCCATGATCGGGTACGTCGATTCGAAGGTCGCCGTCTGCATGGCCGTGGCCGCGAGCAGACCGGGAGCCAGGAAGACCAGATAGTCCACGCCCTGATTCAGCCGGCCCCCCTGATCGACCAGGGTGCCCAGCGAGATCCCCATCGCAGCGAGGAACAGGACCGGCTCCAGGACCGAGGAGACGACCGATCCCTTCCAGTTGCCCTTGTAATTGAGCATCTTGCCTTCGAAGACCGCCTGGGAGCCGCGAGGCAGCGCCGGAGCTGGGGCAGCCATCAGTCGACCAGGGAGCGGCCGGTCAACCGCAGGAAGACGTCCTCCAGCGAACTGCGCCGAACCAGGACCGAGGCGGGGTGCAGCCCCCGCTCCACGACCGCGGTGGCAGCAGCGTCGCCGTCATCGGTGTAGAGCAGCAGCCGGTCCGGCAGGACTTCGATCCGATCGGCGAGGTCGGCCAAACCCCCGGCGTGCGCCTCGTTCTCTCCGGCGGGGAAGCGCAACTCCAGCACCTCACGGGTGGAGTAGGTCCCGATCAGCTCCGCGGGGGAACCCTCGGCTGCGATGCGGCCCTTGTCCATCACGACGAGACGGTCGCAGAGCTGCTCTGCCTCGTCCATGTAGTGCGTGGTCAACACCAACGTGACGCCACGCTGTTTGAGCCGGAAGAGCCTGTCCCACAATGCGTGCCGAGCCTGCGGGTCGAGACCAGTCGTGGGCTCGTCGAGCAGCAGCATCTCCGGCTCATTGATCAGCGACCGGGCGATCGTGAGCCGTCTCTTCATTCCGCCGGACAACGGCTCGACCAGGTCATCGGCCCGTTCGGTCAGTTGCACGAAGTCGAGCAATTCCGCGGCTCGGGCTCGGATCTGTGCCCGCGGGATCCCGAAGTACCGGCCGTAGATCAGCAGGTTCTCTCGTACGGTCAATTCCTGGTCCAGGTTGTCGGTCTGCGGGACCACCCCCAGCCGAGCCCGGATCGCTGGCCCGTCGGTGACCGGATCGCGCCCCAGAATGCGCAGCCGACCCTCGGTTGCCGGCGAGACCGCGCCGATCATCCGCATCGTCGAGGACTTACCCGCTCCGTTGGGGCCGAGGAATCCGAAGGCCTCGCCGCGACGAACCGAGATGTCGATCCCGTCCACGGCAGTGAAGTCGCCGAAGGTCTTGCGCAGTCCACGAGCCCAGACGAGTTCCTCGACTCCGGGCCCGACCTCAAACGCGTCCCGGTTGTCGACCGCCGCATCCTGGGTCAGGGAGGCTGGCTCGATCATGCCTTTGACGCTAGCCGAGGGCTCGGACAAGCCACAAAGCCGTTGATTCCCATCCGCGCAGGCTGCAACCTCAACCGCGGATGAGGTCAAGCGCTGTCCGCACACGTCGTTGGCGTTTGGCAGGCTGGGCCGATGCGGATCGCGACTTGGAACGTCAACTCCATCGGTGCCCGGCTGCCTCGACTGATCCCGTGGCTCGAGGAGACCGCGCCGGACATCGTCGCGCTCCAGGAGACAAAGTGCGCCGCCGGAGCTTTCCCGTACCTCCCCGTCCAGGCTCTCGGCTACGAGGCCCTCGCTGCAGGTGACGGCCGCTGGAACGGCGTGGCGATCCTGTCCAAGCTGGGAATCACCGACCCGGTGGTCGACCTACCCGGACACCCCGAGGCCCGGTTGGCCTCCGCTCGGTGTGGGCTGCTGCACGTCACGAGTGTCTACGTACCCAACGGCCGCTCGGTCGACGATCCGCACTACACATACAAGCTGGACTGGCTGGCCACCCTGTGCGCCGGTCTGGACAGCGTCGATCCCGCTGAGCCACGAGTGATCATGGGCGACTTCAACGTGGCGCCTACCGACGACGACGTGTGGGACATCAAGGCCTTCGCCGGCTCCACCCATGTGACTCCGGCCGAGCGAGCCGCCGTACAGGCGCTGCTGGACTGGGGACTGATCGACCTCCCCGCCCGCCCGGGCAAAGGCGAGCACCCGTTCTCCTATTGGGATTACCGCGCCGGAATGTTCCATAAGGATCTCGGGATGCGGATCGACCTGGTGCTGGCCACGAAGTCGGTACGGGTCAGCGATGCCTATGTCGACCGCGAGGCACGCAAGGGGAAACTGCCATCCGATCATGCGCCCGTGGTCGTCGACATCGACCTCTGAGGCCCGCCCAGGGATCAGCCTCTCGGGAGGAGCCCGGGTCAGGCGAGGTCAGGGAAGAACAGAGCGACCTCACGAGCGGCTGATTCGGGTGAGTCCGAACCGTGCACGATGTTGTCCTGCACTTCGAGCGCGAAATCGCCACGGATCGTGCCCGGGGTGGCTGAAACCGGGTCGGTCGCCCCGGCCAGCCCGCGGAAGGCGGGGATCGCTCGCGGCCCCTCGACGACCATGGCGACCAGCGGACCGCTGGTGATGAATTCCAGCAGGGCGGTGAAGAAGGGCTTGCCCTCGTGCTCGGCGTAGTGCTGCGCGGCGGTTTCACCGTCCAGCACTCGCAACTGCAGGGCAACGACTCGCAGGCCCTTGGCTTCGATCCGCCTGATCACCTCGCCGATCAGAGCACGGCGTACGCCGTCGGGCTTGACCAGGACGAGGCTGCGTTCGGTATCAGGCACGGCCGCGGAGCCTACCCACCGCCGTTCGACGGCTTCATCGGCGGCGAGCCGAGCAGTTCGTGGCGGATCCGCATGAGATAGATCCACAGCAGCAGGAAGAGCCCACCCAGGAACCACATCGCAGCCGTGAAGAGCCCGGTGGCGAGAACCGGAAGCTGCACGACAAGACCGGCTCGCGAGCCCCACGACCGACGTTGCAGCCCAGCGACAACGATCAAGAGCACAACGACCGTCACCACGGCCGACAGCCGAAACGTGGTCAGGCCGGGTCCGCTCTGCGCGATGGCGCGGGGGACGAACAGGACCGCCAGCGCCTCGAGAATCAGGACCGCAGCGGCGCCACCGGCCAGTCGCTTGGCCACTCGCTCGCGGTCCGCATTCGACTCAGGGACGCCCTGAGTCGAATCGATCGGGTCGTCCGGAGCCCCGTCGTGTGGCGCCACCATGGTCCGGTCGTCAGTCGCGGCCGACGAGCAGGGCCCGGGCATCTCCGGCAGTCACGACGCTGCCGGTGATCAGCACGCCGACACCGGACAGCACCCCGATGTCGGTCTCGGCCAACTCCACGGCGGTTTCGATCGCTGTCGGCAGATCCGGTACAACGACGACCCGGCCGGCCCCGAACACCGGTACGGCGATCGCAGCCAGTTCGTCAGCCGATAGGCCACGGGGCGAACTGTTCTGGGTGACCACGACCTCGTGCAGGACGGTCTCGGCGATCTCAAGGATCCCCCGAACATCCTTGTCGGCCAGGCAGGCCATGACCCCGATCAACCGAGTGAAGTCAAAGGCCTCGTCGAGGGCGGCAACCGACGCCGCCATACCGGACGGATTATGTGCGGCATCGATCAGAACTGTCGGCGCAGAGCGCACTGATTCCAGCCGCCCGGGGGACGTCACGGCGGCAAAGCCCGCGCGTACGGCCTCGATGTCCATCGGACCCGTCGCCGCGCCGGCACCGAAGAAGGCCTCCACGGCAGCCAGCGCCAGAGCGGCGTTGTGAGCTTGGTGTTCGCCGTGCAGGGCGAGGTAGATCTCGTCGTACTTCCCGCCAAGCCCCTGCATGCGCAGACCCTGGCCGCCGACAGCGACCGCCCGTTCCACGATTCCGAACTCGGCTCCCTCACGGGCCACGGTCGCGTCGACCTCGACCACCCGACGGACCAACACCTCAGCGGCTTCCGGCTCCTGCGCCGCGAGGATGGCGGTGGCCTCGGCCTTGATAATCCCGGCCTTCTCGGTCGCGATCGTGGCCACGTCCGGGCCGAGGTAGTTGGTGTGGTCCAAGGCAACCCGGGTAATCACAGCGACCTGAGCGTCAGCCACATTGGTGGTGTCCCAGGCCCCGCCCATGCCCACTTCGAGCACGGCGACATCGACCGGCGCGTCGGCGAAGGCGGCCAGCCCCATGCCGGTCAGCACCTCGAAGTAGGACAGCGGCAACTCCTGGGCAGCATCCACGAGAGCCACAAACGGCGCGATCTCGTCGTACACCTCGACGAAGCGCTCCTCACTGATCGGGTCGCCATCGATCACGATCCGCTCGGTCACCGACGTCAGATGCGGACTGGTGAAGCGACCGACCCGCAGTCCGAAGGAGCGCAGAAGCGAATCGATCATGCGGGCCGTCGAGGTCTTGCCGTTCGTGCCGGTGATCTGGATGACCGGGAAGGCGTGCTGCGGTGATCCCAGCGCGTCGGCCAGAGCAGCCATCCGGACTAAGGTTGGTGACAGGCGCGACTCGGGCCAGCGGGTCCGGAGTTCGGCCTCCACTCGGGC
>JACCTM010000082.1 GCA_013812385.1 Geodermatophilaceae bacterium
GCGTGACTACGCCGACCGCGGGCACCGACACGCACTCGGCTCGTTCGGTACTCGGTGCACACGCCTCCCGGGTCCAACGGGCGGGCTCGACCCTGCCCTTCGGCGATCAGCGCCATCAGGAGGCCCATCAATGGCTCGTCGATGAGGCGTACCTCCTCGACGCCCAGGCCTACGAGGCGTGGCTGGAACTTCTGACCGACGACATCCACTACCTGATGCCGGTACGGGTCACCACCGCGCTGGGCTCGGGCTTCGACACCTCGCCGGGAATGGCGCACTTCGACGAGGACAAGTACTCGCTCTCGCGCCGGGTGGCTCGCTTCCTGACCGAGCATGCCTGGACGGAGGATCCCCCCTCGCGGCTGCGGCATCACCTGTCCAACGTGCGTACCTTCGCCACCCCGGACGAGAACCACCTCATCGTCGAGTCCGCGACGCTGCTCTTCAGAAATCGCGGGGACGTACGCGAGTCCTCGTTCATCTCGGCCGGCCGCGAGGATCTGCTCCGCCGGTCGCCGTCCGGGTCGGGCTGGCAGCTGGCTCGGCGCACGATCATGGTCGACGAGTCGGTCATGCGGATGCAGAACCTGGCGATATTCCTATGAACCGCGGGCCGGCGACGTGCCGTACGGGCGTGTGGGCGCTAGCGTGACGCTCGAATGGGAGGGCGAGAGCGCCGACGGGCGGGCTGCCGCGCGGGCCGCGAAGGAGCGCGCCGAACTCGTCGACCAGACTCGTGGCGAACCGCTGAGCATCGGCAACGAGTTCTCCGAGATCCGGGTCAGCCGGGTCGAGACCCGCAACGGGTCGAGATTGTTGATCGAGTCGCCGCGCTCGGGCCAGTGGATGGCCTTGTGCCCGCTGGAACTCGAGGCACTGACCTGGCAGAACACCGCGACCTTCTCGGCGATGATCGGGAACCCGTACGGCCCGTTGGTGGCCGAAGACGAGGCAAGTGAGGCGGACAACCACCTGGCGAGCGGTTCGTGAGCGGGTGGTTGGACGGCCGTCGAGCCCTCGTCGTGGGCGCCGGCTCCGGGATCGGCCGCGCGGTCGTGGACGCGTTCGTCGAGGAGGGTGCCCGGGTCGCGGTCCTGGAACGTGACCCGGACAAGAGCGCTGCGATCCGCGCCGAACTGCCCGACGTACCAGTCACTGTGGGGGACGCGACCACCCGCGAGGCCAACGACGAAGCCGTCGCATCGACGGTCGAAGCGTTCGGCGGGCTCGACGTCCTGGTCAACTGCGTCGGGATCTTCGACTTCTACCGGGGGCTGGGCGAGCTCGACGCGGACCTCATCGATGTCGCCTTCGACGAGATGTTCCGGACCAACGTCAAGAGCCACCTGCATTCGGTACGCGCGGCACTGCCCGCCCTGCGCGCGGCCAAGACCGCAGAGTCGACCCCGGTCGTGCTGCTCACCGAGTCCACCTCGGCCTACTACGCCGGCCGGGGCGGGGTTCTCTACGTGTCGTCGAAGTTCGCCGTGCGCGGCATCGTCACCTCATTGGCCTACGAGTTCGCCCCGGACGTACGAGTGAACGGGGTGGCTCCCGGCGGGACGCTGAACACCGACCTGCGTGGGCTGTCCAGCCTGGGCCTGAGCGGCCAGCGGCTCGACGACACCCCGGGGCGGGAAGCCGAGCTGGCCGGTCGGGTCCCTCTGCGGGTCGCGCTGTCGGGCAAGGACCATGCGTGGAGTTATGTCTTCCTGGCCTCCGAGCGCTCCCGCGGCATCACCGGCGGCGTGCTGCACCCCGACGGCGGGATCGGGGCCAAGTCATGACCCACGCGAACGGAAGAACAACCCGCCGTTATGCACATAACGGGACTACGGACGACGAGGGGAACCGATCGTGGCTGTGCTGAAAGCCGACTTCGAGGCCTGTCAGGGATATGCCAACTGCGTCGTCGCCGCGCCCGAGGTCTACGACATCGACGACGACGGCACGGTGGTCCTGCTCAAGCAGGAGATCTCCGACGAGGATCGCGCCAAGGTCGACGAGGCCGTCAGCAGCTGCCCCACCTCAGCTCTGTCCATCGAGGACTGACAACGTGACCCTGGTGATGCGCCGGTGACCGACGCCGGCCCCGCGGACGGACCGGTGCCGAGCGTCGTCGTCATCGTCGGCGCGTCGGTGGGCGGCGTACGGACCGCGCAGGCACTGCGCCGCGAGTCCTATCAGGGCCGGATCGTCCTCGTCGGAGCAGAGTCCGACCTGCCCTATGACAAGCCGCCACTGTCCAAGCAGTACCTCGGCGGCCAGTGGACGGCCGAACGCGTTGCGCTGCTGACCGAGGATGCGGCCAAGGATGCCGAAATCGAGCTGCGACTCGGTGTCGCCGCAGAACATCTCGATGTCGCCGGGAAGCAAGTGGTCCTCAGCGACGGCGAGCGAATCGACTACGACGCAGTCGTCCTGGCCACCGGCTCGTATGCCCGACCGTCCCCGTGGCCGGTGGAGTCCGGGGTGCACGTCCTGCGCACGATCGGGGACAGCAAGGCATTGGCCGACGACCTGGCCGACGAGGGCCCGGTCGTGGTGGTCGGCGGAGGCTTCATCGGAGCCGAAGTCGCCGCCACCGCAATATCTCTGGGGCGCGAGGTCACCATCGTCGATCCGCTCGAAGTTCCGGTCGGCCGGGTCGTGGGCAACGAGATCGGTGCACTGTTCACCGACCTGCACCACCGCAACGGGGTGAGCACCCACTTCGGGACCGGGGTCGAGTCCGTCGAGGGCAGCGCCGGTGACCTGACCGTCCGGCTCACCGACGGACAGACCCTCGAGGCGGCCACCGTTGTCGTCGGCATCGGCGCCCGGCCCAATGACGAATGGCTCGCCTCCTCGGGCCTGCTGGTTGACGACGGCGTCGTCTGCGACGAGTACTGCCGTGCAGTAGACGCCGCGAGCGTCTTCGCGGTCGGCGACATCGCCCGATGGATGCACCTGGGTCACGGTGAGAGGTGCCGGGTCGAGCACTGGACGAACGCGGTCGACCAGGCGTCCTGCGTGGCACACAACATCGCCCACCCCGACGACCTCCGCCCGTACCGGCCGGTCGAGTACGTCTGGAGCGATCAGTACGACTGGAAGATCCAGATCGTCGGCCGACCCGCACGCGGCACCGGCCATCAGCTGATCGGCGACCTCGGCCGCCCTGCGGACCCCGATGCCGCCACACCCCGCGCGGTCGCGCTCTACAGCGATGGGGCGGGCCAACTGATTGGCGCGGTCATCGTCAACTGGCCCAAGGCCCTGATTGCCTCGCGAAAGTTGCTAGCCGCCGGGACCGCGTTCGCGGATGCAGTTGCTCACCTTGAAGGGCTCGCTGCCGCTGCGCCGCAACCGGTACGGACCGACACGTGACTCATCGCCCCGCGGGCACCCTCCGCTCCGGTCGTCACTCGCTGGCGCGCCCTGCGATCCTCACGGAGAGCACACGCTCATGATCCACTCGTCGGCCGAGCTGGGGACACTGCGTCAGGAGATAGCCGAGGCCTGTCGAGTCCTGGCCGACCGTGGCCTGGCCGACGGGATCCTCGGCCACATCAGTCTGCAGATCGACGCGCAGCGGTTGCTCGTACGCTGCCGAGGCCCGTACGAGCGGGGTCTGGCCTTCACCGAGGCCGCCGACATCCACCTCGTCGACCTCGACGGCGAGCCTGCCGGCCACGGTGAACTCGAGGGAGGCTGGTCGGTACCCAACGAACTCCCGCTGCATACCGAGGTACTGCGCACCCGTCCTGACGTGACTGCTGTCGTGCATGCCCATCCACCGCAGGTCATCGCCGCGGACCTGGCCGGTATCGCGATCCGGCCGATCATCGGCGCCTTCGACATGCCCGGGGCGCGGCTGGCTGAAGGTGGCGTCCCGGTCTACCCACGGGGTGTTCTGGTCCGCGACCGCCGACTCGCTGCGGAGATGGTCGAGTCCATGGGCGATCGGCCGGTCGTCGTACTCCGTGCGCACGGGCTGACCAGCACCGGTTCCGGCGTAGCCGACGCCGTTCTCCGGGCGATCTCGGTCGACACGATCGCCGCCCTGTCGCTGCGCATCGTCTCCGCCGGTGGCGTGCTGGCCGATCTGTCCGAGGCGGACATGGCCGAGCTGCCGGACCTGGGTGGCGCGTTTAACACCGCGACCGCCTGGCGGCACGAGCTGGCCCGCCTCGACCATAACCTCTCGTCATGAGCGCCGCCCAGCCTTTTCCCAGCGCCGCGGAGTACGGCGTTGTGCCGAAGTATCCGATCGAGTCGGTCGACAGCGCGCTGCGGGTGCTGGTGCTTTTCGGCGAGCGACCGCAACTGCGGCTGACCGACGTCAGTCAGTACCTCGGCGTCGCCTCATCCACCGCGCATCGACTGCTGGCGATGCTCTGCTATCGCGGACTGGTCCGGCAGAGCGCGGCGACCCGCAGTTATGAGCCGGGACCCGCCCTCGATCAGCTCGCCTATGGACTGTTGCGCCGATTGGACATCC
>JACCTM010000359.1 GCA_013812385.1 Geodermatophilaceae bacterium
AGGAGCACCACGAGCGGCAGGACCCATGGCCGCCGGGACACCGGCCTGACTTCGCGCTCGGCGGAGTCCAACAGCTCTTCGCTGGGCGCGTCCGCTGCGGTCACCGCACCACGGTACGACGCCACGAAGGTAGGACGCTCGACGTGCTTTCGGCGCCGCCAGAACACCGCTGACCGCGCACCCGCGCAAACAGCTAGGCGCGAGCCCGGGCGCCGCGTTGGCTAGGAGGCATAGCGACCTTCGACGCAGCGTCGGTAGGTTCGGTAGTCCAGTGCACGTAGGAGCTGAGGAGATCCGTTGTCCGAGAATCCAGCCCTGTCCAACCTGAGTCACGAGACCCGGCACTTCGATCCGCCCCAGGGTTTTCGGGCACACGCCAATGTCGAGCAGGACGCATATGACGAGGCGGCAGCCGATCGGCTGGCGTTCTGGGAGAAGCAGGCCGAGCGGCTGGACTGGGCACAGAAGTGGGACACCGCCCTGGAGTGGGAGCCGCCGTTCGCCAAGTGGTTCGTCGGCGGGCGGCTCAACGTCGCCGTCAACTGCCTGGATCGGCACGTCGCCGCCGGCCGCGGGGACAAGGTGGCGATCCACTTCGAGGGTGAGCCCGGCGACCAGCGGAGGATCACCTACGCCGAACTGACCGCCGAGGTGTGCAAGGCGGCGAACGCGTTGACCGAGTTGGGCGTCGAAACCGGCGATCGGGTGATGATCTATCTGCCGATGATTCCGGAGGCGGCCATAGCGATGCTGGCCTGCGCGCGGATCGGGGCGCCGCACTCGGTGGTCTTCGGCGGGTTCTCACCGGACAGCCTGCGGAACCGGATCAGCGACTGCGGCTCCAAGTTCGTGATCACCTCCGACGGCGGCTATCGGCGCGGGTCAGCCAGCGCGCTGAAGTCGAATGTGGACGCCGCCGCCGACACGGAGGGCTCGCCGGTGGAACGGGTTCTGGTCGTACGTCGTACCGGGCAGGACGTGGAGTGGAACTCCGATCGGGATCTGTGGTGGCACGACGTCGTGGACCGGCAGCCGGACACGCACGAGGCGGTGGCCTTCGACGCCGAGCACCCGCTGTTCATCCTCTACACCTCAGGAACGACGGCCAAGCCCAAGGGGATCCTGCACACCTCAGGCGGCTTTCTGACCCAGACCTCCTACACCCACCACGCCGTCTTCGACCACAAAGCCGAGAGCGACGTCTACTGGTGCACCGCCGACATCGGCTGGGTCACCGGGCACAGCTACATCGTCTACGGGCCGATGTCCAACGCTGCGACCCAGGTGATGTACGAGGGGACCCCGGATACTCCGCACAAGGGCCGGTTCTGGGAGATCGTGCAGAACTACAAGGTCACCCTGCTCTACACCGCTCCGACCGCCATCCGGACGTTCATGAAGTGGGGGGCTGACATCCCCGCGGAGTTCGACCTGTCCTCGCTGCGCGTACTGGGCAGCGTGGGCGAACCGATCAACCCGGAAGCCTGGATGTGGTACCGCGAGCACATCGGCCACAACCGCGCTCCGATCGTGGACACCTGGTGGCAGACCGAAACCGGCGCGATCATGATCAGCCCGCTTCCGGGCGTGACCTCGACCAAGCCAGGCTCGGCGATGCGGGCACTGCCCGGTGTCTCGGCGGACGTTGTTGACGAGTCCGGGAAGCCGGTGCCCGACGGAGGGGGCGGGTATCTCGTTCTCACCGAGCCGTGGCCGGCGATGCTGCGCACGATCTGGGGCGACGACGAGCGGTTCAAGGACACCTACTGGTCGCGCTTTGCCGAGCAGGGCTATTACTTCGCCGGAGATGGGGCAAAGAAGGACGACGACGGTGACGTATGGCTGCTCGGCCGGGTCGACGACGTCATGAACATCTCCGGCCACCGGATCTCCACCACCGAAGTGGAGTCCGCTCTGGTGTCACATTCGAAGGTCGCCGAGGCCGCGGTCGTCGGGGCGACCGATCCGACCACCGGCCAGGCGATCGTGGCGTTCGTGATCCTGCGCGGATCGGCCGCCGAGGACGCCGAGGACGACCCCGAGGCCGGGGAGGCGCTGATCAAGGAGCTGCGCAACCACGTCGGCAAGGAGATCGGCCCGATCGCCAAGCCGCGCCAGATCATGATCGTGCCGGAGCTGCCCAAGACCCGCTCGGGC
>JACCTM010000097.1 GCA_013812385.1 Geodermatophilaceae bacterium
CGCTGAACACGCTGAGCAGCCGGCAGGTGCCGAAGCTGCGCCGCACGATGGGTTGCGTGTTCCAGGACTTCCGGCTGCTGCGCAACAAGACGGTCAGCGAGAACGTCGCGTTCGCGCTCGAGGTGATTAACAAGCCGAAGCGGACGATCAACAAGGTCGTCCCGGAAGTCCTCGAGATGGTCGGCCTGGATGGCAAGGCCGAGCGGATGCCGCACGAACTGTCCGGGGGCGAGCAGCAACGCGTGGCGATGGCCCGCGCCTTCGTCAACCGCCCGCTGGTACTGCTCGCTGACGAGCCGACCGGCAACCTCGATCCCGAGACCAGTCAGGACATCATGCTGCTGCTGGAGCGGATCAACCGAACCGGTACGACCGTGGTGATGGCCACCCACGACTCGAACATCGTCGACTCGATGCGTCGCCGGGTCATCGAACTGAGCATGGGCAAGGTCAGCCGGGACCAGTCCCGAGGGGTCTACGGCGTTGGCCGCTGACGTTCTCCGCTGCGCCGCTGCTGCCGCCCCTCGCTGCGGCGTTGTGTCGATTCCACCGAAACGTTAGGAAGCCATGCGCGTCAATTTCGTCATCTCCGAGGTGGCAACGGGTCTCCGGCGCAACCTCACCATGACGATCGCCATGATCATCACCACCGCGATCTCGTTGGGCCTGCTTGGTGCCGGGCTGCTCATCGCTCGCCAGATCGCGGAGATGAAGGAGATCTACTACGACAAGATCCAGGTCTCGATCTTCCTCAACGACGACATCACCGAGGACGAACGCCTCGAGATCAGGTCCGATCTCGAGTCCTCTGGCGAGATCGAGGATTTCCTGTACGAGAGCAAGGACGAGGCCTACGCCCGCTTCCAGCAACAGTTCCGCGAGCAGCCCGAACTCGTCGCGAACACGCCGTCCGACGCCCTGCCCGCCTCTTTTCGGGTCCAACTCGTCAACCCTGAGCGCTACCCGGTCATCAACGAGGCCTTCGCCGGGATGAACGGTGTCGACGAGGTCAAGGACGAGGGCGACTTCCTCGACCGGCTCTTCGGATTGCTCAACGGGGTGCGCAACGCGACGATCGCGGTGGCCATCGTGCAGGCGCTGGCCGCACTCCTTTTGATCTCCAACACCATCCAGCTGGCAGCCTTCAACCGGCGGACCGAGACCTCGATCATGCGGTTGGTCGGCGCCTCCCGGTGGTACACCCAGCTGCCGTTCATCCTCGAGGCCGCGCTGGCCGGGCTGCTCGGCGCCGTACTGGCCTTTGGTGGGTTGGCGCTGACCAAGGTGCTCTTCGTCGACCGAACCCTGGCCGGACCGATCAGTGCTGGCATCATTCCGCCGGTGGAGTGGAGCTCGATCCTGACGATCAGCCCACTGATCACCCTGGCCGGGGTGGGCCTGGCCAGCATCGCCGCGTACGTCACCCTGCGCCTCTACGTTCGCCTCTAGCCTTCCCCGCCATGCCACGTGAATCCGGTCGAAAGCTGATCGCGCAGAACCGCAAAGCGCGCCACGACTACTCGATCACCGACACCTATGAGGCCGGCCTCGTACTGGTGGGCACCGAAGTGAAGTCGCTGCGGCTGGGCCGCGCGTCGCTGATCGACGGATACGCCACGATCGACGACGGCGAGGTCTGGCTCCGCGGGGTGCACATCCCGGAATACACCGAGGGCACCTGGACCAACCACGAACCCCGGCGCAATCGCAAGCTGCTGCTGCACCGCGAGGAGATCGCCAAGCTGATCGGCAAGACCCAGGAGGGCGGCGCCACGCTGGTACCCCTGGAGATGTACTTCAACGACGGCAAGGTCAAGGTCACTCTGGCGCTGGCCAAGGGCAAGAAGGCCTACGACAAACGCCGAGACCTGGCCGACCGGGACGCCCAACGGGAGATCGCGCGGGAGTTCGGCCGTCGCCGCAAGGGCCGTGCGTGAGCGGAACGTCGGTCACGGGAGGGCCGGCCTCCGACGAGGAAGTCCCCGGCTACTGGGCAGCGCTCGGGCTACCCGGGCTGATCGACAGCCACATCCACTTCCTGCCCGATGCCATGCAGCGCAAGGTGTGGACCTACTTCGACAACGCCAGCACCCATTACGGGTCGGGCTGGCCGGTGCAGTACCGACTGCCGGTCGAGCAGCGGCTGGAGATCCTCACCGCGCTGGGCGTACGGGCGTTTCCGACGCTGCCCTATCCGCACAAGCCGGGAATGGCCGCTTGGCTCAACGATTGGTCGGCCGATTTCGCTCAGCGCGACCCGCGGATCCTGCGCTCGGCGACCTTCTTCCCCGAGCCCGAGGTCGAGTCGTACGTGCGCACAGCCCTGGAAGCAGGCACGCGGATCTTCAAGGTGCACATCCAGGTTGGTGGGTTCGATCCACGCGACCCGCGATTGGATCCGGTGTGGGGCCAGTTGGCCGACGCCGGTACTCCGGTCGTCACCCACTGCGGTTCCCGGCCGCTGCAGGGAGCTCACACCGGTCCCGGGCCGATCGGGGAGGTACTCGATCGGCACCCGCGGCTGTGCCTGGTCATCGCGCACATGGGCATGCATGAATACGCCGCGCATCTTGACCTGGCCGCCGTTCACGAGCGCGTTTACCTCGACACCACGATGTTCGCCACCTCGTTTACCGATGCGTTCGCGCCCTTCGACCGGGCGCTGCTGCCTCGGCTGGCCGACCTCGGCGACCGGATCCTGCTCGGCAGCGACTTTCCCTCCATCCCGTACCCGTACGCCACCCAACTGGCGGCGCTGCACGATCTGGGTCTCGGCGAGGACTGGCTGCAAGCGGTGCTGTGGCACAACGCCGCCGCCCTGTTCGGAATCTCCGCGTGACCAGCGGACGCGCTGATCTGAGCTCGGTCGAACTCGGCACGTTGTGCGACCGGCTGCTCGAGGTGGCCGAACGCGCTCGTCGGGACAGGGCCTCCTTGACGGCTGACTTCGACGCGATCGTCGCTGCCTCGGCGCAGTCCAACGCCGACGACGAACACGATCCGGAAGGCAGCACGATCGCCTTCGAGCGGGCTCAGGTCAGCTCGCTCATCGACCGTGCGCGAGCGGCGGAGTCGGAGTTGGCGCAGGCGTTGGCTCGATGGGACGCAGGTACGTACGGATACTGCGAGGTCTGCGACGCTCCGATCTGCTATGAACGGCTGCTGGCCAGACCCGCTACGACTGGCTGCATCCTGCACGCCTGAACTGCGGACTTCTGGATGTGGAAATCCGGTCGACGGCAGGGCCTGCGTCACCTACCGTGCCATCGCGTGGCTATCGACGCGAGTGCTGTCCAGGAGTCGGTCGAGCAGACCTGGCGGCCACTGCGGCGTGCAGACGCGGCCGCACTGACCGAGCTCATGGCAGCGGCCGAGGCTGTGGACTGCACGGATGAGCGATTCGACGAGGATGACGTCGTCGAGCACTTCATGAGCGGTCTGGTCGATCTCGAGGCCGACACCCGGCTGGTCTGGAAGGGCGAGAATCTCATCGGATATGCCCAGGTGTTCGGCCAACGACAGGTACGCGAGGTCCACTCGATCTGGATCGGCGGCACGGTCCACCCCGAGCAACGGCGACGGGGTCTCGGTCGGCAACTGCTTCGGTGGCAGCTCGGCAGGGCCGACCAGCTGCACACCCAGCGGCATCCCACGGTCCCCGCGAACGTGATGTGCGACGTGACGGAAACCAACGTCGGGCTCGCGGCCCTGGCCAAGAGCGAGGGACTGGAGGAGATCCGGTTCTGGTTTGAAATGGTGCGCCGGCTGGAGAATGCCGATCCCCCGCTCCCGCCCGTACAAGCGGTCCGCGGCCTACAGATCCAGGCGTACGACACCGGTCGGGACGAGGAGGTCCGCCTGGCTCACAACACCGCCTTTCATGGCCACTTCGGTTCCGCCGAACGCGATCCCGAGGAGTGGCGGGGGTATTTCACCGGTGCCCGGGCGTTCCGGCCTGACCTGTCGCTGCTTGCCGTCACCGACGATCAGGATGCGGAGATCGCCGGCTACCTGCTGGCCTATGTCTACGAGGTAGACGTACTGGCCACCGGTCGGCGGGAGGTCTACATCGGCCAGCTCGGCACGCTACCCAACCTCCGCGGGGGCGGTGTCGGATCGGCACTGCTGGCAACCGGCTTGACGAACTGGTCTCAGGCCGGTCATCAAGACGCCTTCCTCGGCGTGGACGCGGCCAATGAGACCGGGGCGCTCGGCCTCTACGAGCGGGCCGGGTTCACGGTCGACAAGCGTTCGACGAGTTGGGGCCGCAGGCTTCCCGCCCAGGGTTAGTACCGGCCAGGACGGCGGTCGGTCCGAGGCGGGTCGTACGGTCGGGCTGTGGACGAGACCAGACACCTGATCGAGCGGTTCTTCAGCACTCTGGAAAGCCGGGACTGGGCAGGATATGCCGCGGTGCTGCATCCCGATGTCGTCTACGAGATCCCGCAGAGCCGCGAACGGATCCGTGGCCGGGACCGATACATGCAGTTCAACCGGGAGTTCCCCGGCGACTGGCACGTGAGTCCCACCACGATCCTGGCCGAAGGGACCGACGGCGTCGGACGCTTCCAGTGGCAGGTGGGGGATGCGCCGATCGAGGAGGCGTTCGTGTTCTTCGGTGTCCGGGACGGGCTGTTGGCCAGCGTCACCGACTTCTGGCCGGAGCCCTACGAGCCTCCACCAGGTCGTGAGCACCTGACCGAACGCTGGTGAGCGAGGCTGACTCGGCTGCGGAGCCGGAGGGCGCCAACACCTTGCTCGTCGTCGACATGGCCAATGTCGTCGGTTCGGTTCCCGACGGCTGGTGGCGCGATCGGGCCCGTGCGGCCGAGCGGCTGTTGTCCGGTCTGGCCGGGCTGGTGGCCCGTACCGTCCCTGATCCAGAGGCAATTCCGGTCCGGATAGCCGGAATAGTTGCGGTTCTCGAGGGCCGAGCGAACCTGGCCAAAGGCCCTCCGAGCCGAGCGGGCGACGCTCTCGAGATCGTCCGAGCGACGGGTTCGGGTGATGACGCGGTCGTGCAGTTGGTCGAGGCGCGGGTGGCGGCCGGTGATCGCGTGCTCGTCGTGAGCGCCGATCAAGGACTGCGCGCACGGTTGCCTGAGGTGGTGGCGAGCACCGGTCCCAGGTGGCTCAACAACCTGCTTGGACGAGGGTGATTGGTTTGACACTCTCCGATGCCGATGAAAGCCTCGGCTGACTGGGTTGTTGGACATTCACGACCCCCGGACCGTCCTGAGGTGTCTATGGTGCTCAGATCTTCACGTAGGAAAGCAGCCCTTGCGCTGACTGCAGCGACTCTGATCCTGGCTGGGTGCGCCGAGGAGCAGGGGGCTAGCGACGAGGGGACCACTGAAGAGACCGGCCCAGTCGTCATCGGCGCGGTGCTCGACATCACCGGAGCCGGCGCCAGCCTCGGCGTACCGGAACGCGACACGCTCGAACTGCTCGCGGAGCAACTCAATGCCGATGGCGGGATTGACGGCCGTGAGGTCGAACTCATCATCGAGGACAACGCGTCCACAGAGGACGGTGCGGCTCGAGCGACGACCAAGCTGATCACCGAGGACCAGGTCGACATCATCCTGGGCGCCAGTCGGACCGGTCCAAGCCTGGCGATGCGGCCGATCGCGGAATCAAGCGAGATCCCGATGATCTCGCTCGCCGCCAACCAGGCGATAGTCGACGGTTCGGAGTGGGTCTTCAAGACAGCGCAGAACGACTCCG
>JACCTM010000106.1 GCA_013812385.1 Geodermatophilaceae bacterium
TGGCCGACGAGATCGACCTGGTCGTGGCGGGCGGGATTCGTAACGGCGGCGACGTTGCCAAGGCATTGGCCTTGGGCGCCAATGCCATCGCCATCGGACACTCCGCACTGATGGCCCTGAACTGCAACAAGGAACTGCCTGGGATCACCGACTACGAAGGCACCGTCGGCGTGCCCGCCGGCTCCTGCTACCACTGCCACACTGGACGCTGTCCGGTCGGGATCACCACCCAGGACCCGGAGTTGCGCAAGCGCCTGGAGGTGGACTCGGCTGCCGAGCGGGTCTACAACTTCCTGCACACGCTGACCCTCGAGGTGCAGATGCTGGCCCGAGCCTGTGGGAAGACCGATGTGCACAGCCTCGAGCCGGAGGATCTCTGTGCGTTGACGACCGAGGCTGCCGCCATGGCCAAGGTGCCGCTGGCCGGGACGAAGTACATCCCCGGTGTCACCGAGGAGCGGACCCTCGCCGAGATCAAGGGGCTGCTTGCCAAGCACGTGGCCAACGATGGGAACGGAGCCGCACGTCATGGCTGACGATTTCGACACGTCCGGTCGCAAGCTGACCACGAGCAAGGGCATCGACACCGAAGAACTGACCGGGCGGACGTTCCCGTACCAGTTCGACCTCACCCTGGTCGAGGACATCGACCTCAACGAGGCGACGCCGGGCCAAGACATCAACTGGCTCGAGGACATCCACTTGATGCAAGAGGGCGGCATGAACGCGGTCTTCGACCGATATACCAACGCCTTTCTGAAGATTCACTTCGATATCCCGGAGGGTCGGGAGGACGAGTTCGCCCGCAAGGTGCTGATCAAGCATCTGCAGGAGGGCAACTCCTACGGCATCTGGCTCAAACACAAACACGCCAAATTCGCCCAACCCGAACTCGGCTCCTGGCTGGCCGGGTCGCAGACGGTGGGCGAGAACTGGAAGCCAGCCCAGCTCGAGGGCTGGCAACCGCCTCTGCACTGACCCGAACTTCCCGTTCTGCACCAATCCCAGCTCGGAGGCAGCGATGTCAAACCTCTCGCGTTCATCCACTGTCGGCCTGCAGGAGCGCCCGGAGGATCCCGGCATGCAGCGCTCGATCAACTGGCCGGGGGCCTTCTGGATCGCCAGCGGGGTGCCGGCTCTGGTGCTCTTCTCCATCGGGTCGATCGCGGCCACCGTCGGCGCGATCTCACCGCTGATCTGGGCGCTCTCGGTGGTGATCGGCCTGATGCAGAGCTTCGTATTCGCCGAGATCGCCGGCCTGTTCCCGCGCAAGTCCGGTGGCGCGTCGGTCTTCGGGGCGATGGCCTGGGCTCCGTACTCGAAGTTCGTCGCCCCGATATCGGTGTGGTGCAACTGGCTGGCCTGGTCCCCGGTGCTCACGATCGGTTCCGGTCTGGCCGCCGGTTATCTGCTGACGGCGCTCTTCCCGGCCGATGCCGCGATCAACACCTGGTCTGTCCAGCTGGTCGACCTCGGCTTCCTCAAGGACGGCCTGGCGCTGCGTTTCAACGCGACCTTCCTGATCGCGGCCGCCTTCTTGCTGCTCGTCTTCGCACTCCAGCACGGCGGGATCCTGCGCGCCGCGCGGGTGCAGACCGTTGTCGGCATCGCGGTCCTCGTCCCCCTGCTGGTGGTCGGGCTGGTTCCGCTGCTCACCGGTGACGTCGCCTCGGCGAACTTCACCCCGTTCGCCCCGCTCAGCGGCGCCTGGGATCTCGATGGTTTCACCCTGATCGCCGGCGGGCTGTTCCTCGCCGCCTGGTCGGCCTACGCGTTCGAGACCTCGATCTGCTACACCTCGGAGTTCAAGGACCCCGCGAAGGACACCCCGAAAGCGATCTTCGCCGCGGGCCTGCTCTGCCTGCTCGCCTACACCTTGGTCCCGTTCACCTTCCAGGGCGCACTCGGGGTGGAGCGACTGTCCACCGATGGCATCGTCAACGGCAACGAAGTGGGCGCCGCGATGGCCGACATGGTCGGGGGTGGTGCCATCGTCGGCAATCTGCTCGTCGTCATGCTGATCCTGGCCCTGCTGCTCACGATCATGACCACGATGGCCGGCTCGTCGCGCACCCTCTACCAGGGGTCCAAGGACGGTTGGCTGCCGCGCTACCTGGGACGTACGAACACCAACGGCGCGCCTACCCGGGCCATGTGGACCGACCTGGGCTTCAACTTGATCCTACTGCTCATGAGTGACTACATCTTCGTCCTGGCGTCCTCGACCGTCTGCTACATGATCTTCAACTTCCTCAACCTCAATGCGGGCTGGATCCACCGCAAGGACCGCGCCGACACCCCGCGACCGTGGCGTGCACCGACGGTGATGATCGCGGCGGGCACCGTTCTGGCGTTCTTCAACGCACTGCTGCTCGGCTGGGGGGCCAACGTCTGGGGGCCGGGTGCGCTGATCACTGGGCTGGTCTTCGCCGCGCTGATCATCCCGGTGTTCTGCTACCGGCATTTCGTACAGGATCGTGGAGTATTCCCTGCCTCGATGTATGACACCGGAGACGAGCGCGACGACATCGGTAGCGACGCCAGGACCGGCGCGGACCCAGCTGGGGATCGGGTCATCACATCGGGGCCCCCGATCAAACGGGCCGGTCTGCTGCCATACCTCACGCTGGCCGGCGGGGTCGTCACTGTGGTGATCGGCCAGATCCTGTCGAACATGTCCGGCTGAGGGCAGAGCCGAGTAGCTGGACGTATTGCGCGCTGCCGGGCAGGGCGATCTCCGGCTTACTTCATCGGCGCAGCACTCGGGTCGTCGTCACGACGGCAGGCCGCGGATCATGCCAACCAGCGCTTCTGTGGCATCGGCCAGCCGGAGCTCAGCGTTGCGGGGTGTACTGCCTTGCGCGACGTGGGTGGCCAGCTCCGCCGCGGTGTCGGTCAGCCGTTCGTAGGCTGACACACCCTCACGAAGGCGCAGGACGAGGAGTGCGAGGCCATCGTCAGGATTCATTCCGGCGCCGAACAGTGGCTCGGCCGCGGTGATCCGCCGGGCGTGGGCACGCAGTGCTCGGGCAGCCGTGGCGGCTCGCATCCAGGTATCGGCGGCGACTGGGTCCGGTAGGGCGGTCAGGTGATCGGCCAACTCGCGTTCGCGGGCGGCCAGCCGCGCCAGCGGGACGAAGGCCACGGAGGATCCCGGCGGGAGTTCGGAGACCGGGATCGTCGGCGAGACGTGCCAGCCCAGGTTGATGCGGTACGCCCGTAACCCGGCCTCGATCGCGCCGGCCATGAGCAGCAGCGCGGCCAGACCAGCCGCGACCTCCGACGGTTCCACACCAGCGCGGTCACCGATCTCGACGGTGAGCAGGAGCAGACCGATCGCCCCGAGCAGCCGATAGGCGAACCCGCGCCGAGCCAGTTTGCGTTTGCGCGCCAGACGCTGCTCGGCCGAGTCGTGGACGATGGCGATCCCGGCGGTACCCGGTTGCGAGGTCGGCCCTGGGCGGCGGATCAGGCGGGTTCGGGTCGGCGCTGTGCCTGCGCAGGATCGCTCACCGCGCTGGAGGCGGGTTGGGCGTCGAGCGCCGGACCGGTGGGCGCAGCCTCGACCGCTGCCGGCGGAGCCTGATCAGCCCGTTGGCTCGGCGCCTTGTCCGCTCCGCTGTCCATGCTGGCCCGGATCTGCTCCAGCCGGCTGGCGGCCGACACGTCCAGCGTCGCCTTCTGCACTTCGAGCATCCGTCCTTCGACCGAGTTCTGTGCCAGCTCCTGTTGACCGAGGGCGTGGGCGTACCGAGTCTCGATCTTCTCCCGTACCTCGCTCAGGGTCGGCGTAGAGCCTGGAGCCGACAGTTCACTCATCGAGCGCAAGGAGGCCGACACCTGTTCCTGCATGCGGGCCTGCTCCAGCTGGCTGAGCAGTTTCGAGCGCTCCGCGAGAGTCTGTTGCAGGCGCATCCGGCTCTGGTCCACTGCGCCCTTGGCCTGTTCAGCGGCCTGCAGGGCCTCATCGTGGGAGCGCTTGAGATCCTCGACCGACTGCTCGGCCGAGACCAGTTGAGTGGCGAAGGCCGCTGCGGCGCTCTCGAAGTCGGTGGCTTTCTGCGCGTCCCCCCTTGCCCGGGTCTGATCGGCCAGCACCAACGCCTGACGGGCCGAGCTCTGGAGCTTCTCGACCTCGCTGAGCTGACGCGTCAGGCGCATCTCCAGCTGCCGCTGGTTACCGAGCACGGCGGCAGCCTGATTTGCCAAGGACTGGTGCCGGTGCTGTTCGGCCTCGATGGCCTGCTGGATCTGGATCTTGGGATCGGCCCTCTCCTCGACCTTGGCACCGAAGGCGGCCATGAAGTACTTCCAGGCCTTCACGAACGGGTTGGCCATGC
>JACCTM010000110.1 GCA_013812385.1 Geodermatophilaceae bacterium
CCCCGGCTGCCTTGCGGGTGAAGGTCAGGCCGAGCACGTCGTCCGGCGCGACCAGGCCATTGGCGATCAGGAAGACCACTCGCCCGGCCATGGTCTCGGTCTTGCCGGACCCGGCGCCGGCCAGGACCAGTCCCGGCGTGAGCGGGGCTTCGATCACCGCGCGCTGCTCGGCCGTCGGTGGCGGCTGGTTCAACGCCCGCGCCAAGGCATCGGCCGACCACGTCAGCCGCGCTGCGATGCTCCCGCCCTCTCGGCTCACCGGGTCACCTGTTGCCCGGTGGCATGCAGTGGGCAACTGCGCCGGCTCGGACAGCGATCGCAACCCGGATTGGCCCTGGCCAAGAAGGTCGCCCCCGACATTCCCTCGACCGCCGCCTCGATCGATTCGACAACCCAGGCCGGCTCCGGATCCTCGGTCAGGGGTGCCTGACGTTGCTCGGGGGTCTTGCCGCCGGCCCGGAGCTGAACGAGCGCCGCCCCGCCGGAGACCTCCCCGGCCCCGAACCCGCCGGACTCGACGGCAACTTGGTAGACCCCGAGTTGTCCGTTGCGCGGCAGGTCCTCCCCCCGCACCTTGGCGGATCCGGTCTTGAGGTCGACCACGACGAGTCGGCCGTCAGCGTCTCGCTCCAGCCGGTCCACGCGGCCGGTGATCTGGGCGCGGCCGATCTCGATCGCGAAGGACTCCTCGATCGCGATGACCTCGCGGGGATTGGACCCGAGCCAGGTCAGGAACCGGCTGAGCATGTCGTGGGCCCTGACCAGATTGCTGTCTCGCACCCAGCCCGTGCCGGGGTCCAAGTCGGTCATCAAGCCGGTCAAAGCGGCCTCGGCCGCCTCGAGGGACAGGGTCCCCTTCGCGATCCGTTCGGCGACCTCGTGCAAGGCCGTACCCACCGCCTGGCGGAAGCCGTCCGAGGACGTCGCACCGGCGGTCTCCAGCAGCCAACGAAGCGGACATTCCAGGAACCGGTCGAGCCTGGAAGGCGACACCCGTACCAGCTCGTCCTCGGCGACCAGCGGTCCGTCGTCGGAGACCGGGACCAGCCCCCACCAGCCGGCCGGGTCGGCACCGTCGACCCGCGCATCGGCCAACCGGCGCAGCGCCCTGGCCGCGCCCGCCTTGCGTTCGGCGTCTCCCTTGACCCTGAGCGCGCCGCCCTTGGGCACGGCGCTCTCGAGGACCCGGCGCAATTCCACGACCAGGGCCGGCAGCGTCGTGGGCCTGGTGACCTCGGTGACCGGCCGCGACTCCTCCGGTCCGAGCGGGTCGACCAGATCAAGGAAGCGGGACGGCACGTCGTCGCTGCGGGCGGCACCGTCGACGCCGCTGACCAGCAGCCGCCGCCGAGCCCGGGTGACCGCGACGTAGAACAGTCGTCTTTCCTCGGACAACGCGGCGGCTCGGCTCTCCGGCAACGGAACGTCCAGGCCGGCTGCGAGGTCGCTGAGATCGGCCGTACCCAGCAGCGTCCCGCGGTGCCGCAGATCCGGCCAGAGGCCCTCTTGTACGGCGGCCACCGCGACGACATCCCACTCCAGGCCCTTGGCGGCATGTGCGGTCAGGATCCGTACGGATTCCCCACGCGGTGCCCGCGGTGCGCCGCTTTCAGCTGGGATCTGTTGTGCGGCAACGTGGTCAATGAAGGCGGCCGCGTCCACATGCGGAAGTCGGTCGACGAAGCGACCAGCCGTGTCGAACAATGCCAGCACCGCGTCCAGATCCCGATCCGCGACCTCACCCCGCGGTCCCCCGGCGGCACTGGCCGCGGCCCACGTGCCAGCCAGTTGACTGCCCTTCCACAACGCCCAGAGCGCATCCTCGGCACTTCCGCTCGCGCTGACTGTCTCCCGTACGACGTTGAGCAGCGTTGCCACCCGGTCGGCGGCGGCAGCGATCGTGCGTGGAAAGGCGATCAGGCCCGCCGGCTCAGCCAACGCGGACGCGATCAGACCCGGGCTCGCCGACCTGGCCGAACCGAATCCTCCGATCGGTCCACCGGCGGCCAGGGCCTGCTGACGCAGCAAACGACGCAATCGGCGCAGGTCCAAGGTGTCGGCGCGTCCCAGCGGCGAGGTGAGCAGCGCCTCGGCGACCGGCTCGTCGATGAAGTCCGGATCCA
>JACCTM010000364.1 GCA_013812385.1 Geodermatophilaceae bacterium
GGCCGTAGCCGACGGTGGACGGGGGAGCGCTGATCGTTGGCCTGGGGCCTTTGAAGAGGTAGGGCGGGGAGAAGATCTCGGCCTTGTTCTGCGCCGTCTTTTCCGGATTTTCCCCCCCTCCCACGAAGACACGTCCGTCCGGCAGTAGCAGGGCCGTTGAGTGGTACGTGCGATTGACTTGGTGGGGCGCGAGCGTCGTCCAGGTCTCCGTGGTGGGGTTGAACAACTCAGGTGACATGACCGGGCCGGTTTCGGTACCCGAGGCGTTTCCACCCACTACGAGCAGCTGGCCATCGGGAAGTAGCACGCCGTTGGCGTTCAGGCGGGCGCTCTTCATCGACGTCGTGGTCCGCCACTGGGGGGGCGGCTGCCGTTGCGTCGAGTATCTCGACGGTGGCTTTGGCAGGGCCATTCTTGGATGCCTTTCCGCCCAGGGTCACAACCTGTTTGCAGCCCGGCAGCAGCATCGAGAGCCCGAACTTGCGGTCACCGGAAGTCATGCTGGCGTTCCCTGACCAGGTGTTGCGGACGGTGTCGAACCAGACAGACATGCTTGACGTGCCGGTCTTCACGATTCTGCCATCGGGCAGCAGGTGCATCCGCGGGTAGTTTCCTACGTTCCTGGTGGCCGAAGGCGCCAGTTTCGTCACCTGGTTGATGACGGGGTCGTACTGGTCCACATCCTCCGAGGTGTTGCCGACCGTATCCCAGCCCCCGAAGACCAATGTCTTGCCGCTGGGCAGCCCCACATTCGTTGGATACCACCGCTTCTGAGTCAGCAGCGGACGGGCGGCCCAAGCCCGTGTGCCCGGGTCGTAGGTGTCGCATCGGCAACCCCAACGGCATCCAACCGCTTGCCATTGCGCCAGTCGTGGCCTCCGGTGACGTACAGCCGGCCGTCCGGCAGGAAGTTGTTGCCCGCGCAGAAGATGTCGCGGTCGTAGCCGATCGGCGCTTCCCTGGTGGCTCCGGTGAGGGGGTTCCACGTCGCGATGTACGAGGTGTGGTCGGCCATCGGCCGACCCTCCACCTACTGGAAGAACAGCACATCACCGGTATGCATCAGCATCGCGTGCACTGCCATGCCACCGAGGTCGAAGGGCGGCTCCCAACTGCCGCCCTCAGCCGGAGTTGGCACCGCTTGATTGAACGGGCGGGCGGGGGGCGAAGAGTGGGCAGGGGTGGCAAGCACGCTGGCAAAGGGACTCGACAGGGCGGCCAATACGCCAGCCTTGAGCACCGTACGTCGATCGACGTGGCTCATGTCAACCTCTCAGCCTGACCCGGCCGGCCGCCGTGAACGCCAGGGCCCTGAGCTTCATGATCACTGCATCCTCCGCTGCGCGAGGCAATGGGTGCAGACCTGATCGCGGGTATGGCTCCGGGCCCAAGTGGGCGGTACTGAGATCGAAAAGGGGCCTAGGGCCACCCGGATGCGGCCCGGTCAGGAACCGATCTCACAGATCTGTAGTTCGCCGCCGACCGACAGTGTGAACGTTGATCGATTGAACTTAAGGGTGGGAGTGTCTTGCAATGAAGGCTGGTAGACAGTGACCGATCGCGGCTCGTCGAAGGTGACGGTGACCTGCTCCGACTGCACCAGCAGCTCCCGGCCGGTGAGTGTGACTCGGTCCCATTCGTAGAGGTCCACGGCACGCCACACGGCCAGGAGCCACTTCGAATCTGAACGTTGGAACAGAGCGGTACGCAAATCGGCGGTGGCAGCGACGACGTCGACCGTCAGCGGACTCGAGATGAGCAGCGGCGCGTCCTTGAGCAGGGCTAGCGTGCGACGGATCGCGTCGAAGCCTGGCTTGGCCGTCCACGAGTCCGGATTGACGGTCGGGGTTCGTACCAAGCCGAAGCCGGCCTCACGGGTCGCCCGCGTGTCCTTGTACGGCGGTGCCTCGTCCAGGGCCTCGTAGGAGAAGAACGTGCGTCCGGCGATCGCGTGAACGAGGAGCTGTTTCGGCGCGTACTGCGCAGCAGCCTTCTCGGAGACGAGCTCCGCGCCCCCGGTGTATCCGCGATCGACGGATGTGGAGTATCCGCCCTCGGTGACACAGACCGGCTTGCCGGGATGGATCGGCTGCAGCAGCGCCAGCCGTTCGTCGACCGCGACCTCGGGGTCATCGTCGCCCGGATAGATGTGCGCGTCCCCGCGGTCGAGCCAGTGCGACAGGTCACCCAGCGCCTGCACATCCGGGCTGATCTCGCGCGGTCCGCCCTTCATGTTCAGCGGCGGCCCCTGAACCAACACACCGTCGAACGCTGACCGGCGACGCGTCTCCTCGTAGAGTGCTTGCTGCGCCCAGCGAGTCAATGTCACCCACTGCGCGACGGCCTTCCCTTCGGAGTTCGGCTCGTTCGGTCCGGGCAAGGAATCCAACAGGGCAAGGTCGGCGTTGGCCTGCAACCAGTCCAATTGTTCGTTCACCACGGCGCGAGCGCCCGCGAGGTCGGTGAAGTCACCCAAGGTGAGTACGGGGCAGCACCAGCGGACATCGAGAGCGTCCATGGCCTCCTTCACAGTGGCCCGCCCCTGTGTTGATCGCGGTAAATACTGTCGGACGGCGCCGACTCCGAGCTCTTGAAGCCATTCCACAGCGGCGACAGTGTCGGCCCACGTCGCTGTGTCTCCCAGGTAGGAGAAGTGTGTGTTGATTCCGTAGGAGTCAAACACCGCCCGCGGCGGCATAGGAGGAACCGGATCGAACGTGCGACTCTGACGGTAGGCGACTCCGCCGGCGGTGATGACGAGGATCGGTGCGACATAGGCTGCTCTTCGCAGCAGCTGGCGACGAGTTAGTTCAGTCATAACTTCAGGAACTCCGGCGATCCGCTGCTGTTGTAGCCAACCGGCACGGAGGCGACCTCGTTCTGAGGTTACCGAACGGCGACCGGCCGGTCGACAGGTGGCTGATCAGCGCAGTGGCCGGGATCGGCTCAGGCCTCGCAGATTCGGACGCCAGACTGGCCTGGTGTGGTAGGTCCTCGGAGTAACACGTCTGCGCTGCAGCGCAACATGCGTCGATGTACGTGGGCGGTACAGGGATCGAACCTGTGACCTCTTCCGTGTCAGGGAAGCGCGCTACCGCTGCGCCAACCGCCCGTCGAGGTGGAGACGGGATTTGAACCCGTGTAGACGGCTTTGCAGGCCGTTGC
>JACCTM010000152.1 GCA_013812385.1 Geodermatophilaceae bacterium
TGATGCTGCCCAACGAAGCCGAACCGGTACGCCAACTGCTGGCCTACTCCGAGGACACCGCCGGTGGAATCATGACCAGCGAGCCGGTCATCCTAGCACCGGATTCGACCGTCGCTGAGGCGCTGGCCAGGCTGCGCAACCCGGAACTGACTCCAGCACTGGCGACCCAGGTGTACGTGTGCCGGCCGCCGTCGGCCACACCCACCGGGCGCTTCCTGGGCATGGCCCACGTCCAGCGATTACTGCGGGAGCCGCCGTCGACCCTGGTCAGCGGAGTCGTCGACGACAACGTCGACCCGATCACACCGCAGGCGCCGCTGACCCAGGTGACGCGTTATCTCGCGCGGTACAACCTGGTGGCGGCTCCGGTCGTCGACGAGGAGAACCGGCTGGTCGGAGCTGTCTCGGTCGACGACGTGCTCGACCATCTGCTGCCTAAGGGCTGGCGGGAGCAGGACACCGATGGCTGAGGACACCCATGGCTGAGGGCGGCGGCCGCCGGCTCGATCAGCCGCGCAGCAAGGGTCTGGCCGCCCCGAAGATCGATGCCGACGCTTTCGGCCGCTTTTCCGAGAGCATTGCGCGGTTCCTCGGAACCGGCCGTTTCCTGTTCTTCCAGACCCTGCTCGTCATCATCTGGATCACCCTGAATCTGGCAGCAGTAAAGCTGCGCTGGGATCCGTACCCGTTCATTCTGCTGAATCTGGTGTTCTCCACACAGGCCGCTTACGCGGCACCGTTGATCCTGCTGGCCCAGAACCGGCAGGCCGACCGGGATCGAGTGCAGGCCGAGGAGGACCGCAGCCGGGCAATCAGCGAGCAAGCCGAAACTGAGTATCTTGCAAGGGAATTGGCGGCGTTGCGGGCGAGCATCGGTGAACTCGCCACCCGCGACTTCATCCGCTCCGAGCTGGCCAGGCTGGCCGGTGACGATCGGGATGGATCCGACGACGGTCGGCGGCGCGGCGGACGTACCCAGCCACGATCGATCAACTGAACGGGCCGGCCCCAGCTGCCAGCACCTGCTCGATCCACCGCGCCACCTGGAACGCACGGCGGTCGTCAGCCGCGATCACCTGCAGGCCCACCGGCAGGCCACTCCCGGTCGGGAGCGGAATGCTGATGGCCGCGTGCCCGGTCAAACTCGCGGGACGGGTATTGCGCAGCAAGAGATCCCGGATCTGGATCTCGTTCTCGTGCAGGCCTGGAGCCACGATGGGCACCGTTGGCAGCACGATCGCATCGCAGTTGGCAAGGCTCGCGGAAACCTCGTCCCTGGCTGTGCCGGCATGGGTGCGAGACCAGATATAGCGCCAGCCCGGGACCTGCATCGCGGCCCAGAGCTTGTCCCGTACGTCGGGCTGGTAGTGGCTGGCCTGAGTGGCGAACAGCTCGGCATGCGCGGCGGCTGCCTCCGGGCCCTGCGTGTCGGTGACGGCGTCGATCATCGCGCCCCAATCAGGCAGTTCTACGTCGAACATCGGTGCGCCCGCGTTGAAGACGGCGCTCAGCGCTGCGTCGAAGGCCTGCCTGACCTCCGGGGCACAGTCCAGCGCCTCGACGTTCGCCACGACTCCCACCGTGGGGAATCCGCTGAAGCCCTGCGCGTCGGCCGAGGTGCCCAGCCCGGCAAGGACTCCTACGGCGTAATCCGCGTCTGCTACCGATCTGGTGATGACTCCGACCTGGTCCAGGCTTGTGGACAGGGGGAAGACGCCGTCAAGCGGGAGGGTGCCCCGTGCCGGCTTCACGCCGACGACGCCGCACAACGCGGCCGGCAGACGGATCGAGCCGGAGGTGTCGGTACCCAGTGCCAGGCTGACGACCCCAGCCGCGACGGCGGCGGCCGACCCGGAGCTGGAACCTCCCGCCATCCGTGACGGATCCGCCGGGTTGCGGCACGGCCCGGCTCGGTTCGAAGTGCCCGTGCAGCCGTAGGCGAACTCATGGCTGTGCGCCAGGCCGATCACGATCGCGCCCTCGGCACCCGCTCGTCGGACCACCTCGGCGTCGCGTTGGCCGATCCGGTGGGCGAAGACTGCTGACCCACAACGGAACGGCAGGCCGGCGACCTCGATGACCTCTTTGACCAGGATCGGGATACCAGCCAGCGCACCTCGGCGGTCGCGTGCGACCAGCCGCGCCGAGTCCAGAGCCGCCTCGGCGTCGAGATAGACCACCGCGTTGAGGCCGCTCGCCCGCTCGGCGCGAGTCAGGGCCTGCTCGACCATCGCAACCGGGTCGAGTTCACCGGCACGCACTCGTTCTGCGACCGATTCGATCGATTCAGCAGCGGGCATGGTGGCTCAACCTGCCACGGCGTACCCGAGGGCGCCGACCCCACCGGCCACCACGAGGACGACGATGAACGGGGCCCGCAGGGCAAGGGCGATCGCCGCCGCGGCGAGCGCGGCCAGGCGGAAGTCCATGACCAGCCCACCCTCGGTGGTGGCGACGTTGACGGCGACCAGCGCAGCGAGCAAAGCGGCCGGGATCAACTCGACGGCGCGTCGGACCAGCGGTCGTTGCAGCACCTGCGGTGGTACGGACAGGCCGACCAGCTTGAGCAGGTAGGTGCCCACCGAGGCGCCGACCACGACGAGCCACACCGTGGATGGGCTCACGCCGGGCCCTCCGCCGAGCCGTGCGGGTCTGCCGAGGCACCCTTGGCCGGAGTAGCTCGGATGGCCAGTAGCACCGCCAGCCCCGCGACGATGATCTGCAGCCCCGGGGCGAGCACCGGGGTCAGGGCGAGCGCGATTCCTGCGCCCGCGACCGCGACGATGCGCTGCTCGCGCAACAGATCAGCACCCCGAACCAGCCTGGGCCAGAGCAGTGCCAAAAAGGCTGCGGGCACCACCGAATCCAATGCTGCCTGCAAGACCGGCCCGAACGACTGAGCTCCCACGGCACCGGCGACTGTCGTGAGGTTCCAGAACAGGAACAAGGTGCTCCCGCTGGAGACGAACGCGAGGCGGGCCAGCTGCGTCCCGTTCTCCCGTACGGTCACGGCGGTGGTTTCGTCGATGACCCAGTGTGCCGCGGCGATCCTCCACCAACCGCGATAAGACAGCAACTCGGAAAGCCGCACGCCGTAGATGGTGTTGCGCGTTCCGAGCAGCAGGGCGCTGCCCACCGCGGCGAACGGACCTCCGCCAGCGGCCAGGACGCCGACCAGCGCGAATTGCGAGGCACCGGTGAACATCAGCAGGCTAAGGACGCTGGCCTGCCAGACAGACAGTCCGGCTGCCGTCGCAGTCGCACCGAAGGCGACGCCGTACAACCCGACGGCCGCGCCGAGACCGACGCCGTCCCGGACGACCCTGGCCCGTTCACTGGTAGGCCGCCTCATGACGCGCTCCGCACACACCCGCCGAGGCCACTCAGGACGGCGTCTGGGCCGCCCGGCTTCACTGCGCGAGGTCGACGTCGTCGAGAGCGGCCGAGGCGGTCAACCTCAGCGGCCCGTCGCACAGCCGGTCCAGCAGGGCTCGAAGGGCGTCGAGTTCGGCGTCGGAGAACTTGCTGGTCATATGCTCGGCCACTCCGCGTAGATGCGTCGGAGCCGCAGTGCGCAGCCGGGACAGCCCGGCAGGTTGGAGTACGGCGTACATGCCACGCCCGTCCTCGCTGGCAGCCTCTCGAGTGACCAGGCCCTCACGCTGCAGCCGGTCGACCAGTCGGGACAACCCCGAACGGGACAGCAGCACGGCGCTCGCCAGCTCGGTCATCCGCAATCGGCGTCCGGGCGCGTCGACCAACTGGACCAGAACGTCGTAGGAGGCCAGCGGGAGATCATGGTCTTCCAACAGTTCGGCTTCCAAGTGCCGGGTGACCACGGCATGGGCACGCAGAAAGACCCGCCACGAGGCCAGTGCGGTCGGATCCAGACGGGTCGAGACAGCCGAGTGCAACTCGGCCCCGTCGTGCATGCGGCAACCCTATCGCCGAGCGCCACCGAGGCCTCACACGTTCGCCGCCTACGATTGGCGACGACCGCATCCCGCTTTCTTCAGGAGCCATTGCCGATGACCCGCCAGCCCAATCTCGCCCGGATCGAGGCTGCCCTGGCCACCGTCGACGACCCAGAGATCGGAAAGCCACTGACCGAGCTCGGCATGATCAAAGGCATCCGGGGCGGGATCAACGGCGACCCTGGGGCGGTGCTCGTCCAGATCTGGCTGACCGTCGCCGGCTGCCCGATGAAACAGACGATCACCGACCGGGTGACCAACGCGGTGACCACCGTGCCCGACGTCAGCTCGGTCGTCGTCGAGCTCGACGTCATGTCCGATGAGCAACGTCAGGAGTTGCGCAAGAAGGTACGTGGCACCGACGCCCCCGAGCCGGAGATCCCGTTCGCCAAGCCGGGCTCGCTGACCCGGGTGTACGCCGTGGCCTCCGGCAAGGGCGGCGTGGGCAAGTCCAGCATCACGGTCAATCTGGCCGCCGCCCTTTCCGCCCGCGGACTGTCTGTCGGCGTGGTCGATGCCGACATCTACGGACACTCCATCCCCCGGATGCTCGGCGTCGAGGGTCGACCCACCCAGGTCGAAGAGATGATCATGCCGCCCCAGTCATACGGGATCCGGGTCATCTCGATCGGCATGTTCACCAAGGGGAACACCCCGGTGATCTGGCGGGGCCCGATGCTGCACCGCGCCCTGCAGCAATTTCTCGCCGATGTGCACTGGGGCGATCTCGACGTCCTGCTGATGGACCTCCCACCGGGAACCGGGGATGTCGCCATCTCCGTGGCCCAGCTCGTCCCGAGTGCGGAGATCCTGGTCGTGACCACTCCCCAACAGGCTGCAGCCGAGGTTGCCGAACGCGCCGGCGCAATCGCCACTCAGACGCACCAACATGTCGTCGGCGTCGTGGAGAACATGTCCTGGCTGGACCTGCCGGACGGCAGCCGGATGGACCTGTTCGGGACCGGCGGTGGCCAGCAGGTGGCCGACAAGCTCAGCCAGCTGCTCGGGGTCCCCGTACCCCTGCTGGGCCAGATCCCGCTCGACCCGGCGTTGCGGGAATCGGGTGACTCAGGCATCCCGCTCGTGCTCAGTCAGCCGGACTCCGCGGCGGCCAGGGCGTTGCGGACGGTCGCGGACTCCCTGGGCACACGCGCCCGCGGACTGTCCGGTCGGGCGCTGGGGCTGACTCCGGTACGCCGCTAGCCCCTCGATAAGGGCGGTTGGGTAGCGAACCGGCTCTATGGGTCAGGTTGCCTCGGCGTCGAAGGGTGGTTCCACCCGGTTACTCCAGGAGTCGCTGCCTACGGGGGACGTTGCTGCGGCGGCGCTGGTCTGCACCCGTTCGGTGGACGTACGGGCAGAACTGCCCGATCGCCGGTGGATCGTCGGTCCCGCATCCTCTTCCATGAGGTGCTTGCGGATGAAGGTCTTGGGGTTCAGTGAACGAAGGTCCACGTCTCGCAGGTGGTCGAACTCGGGGCCCAACTGCTCATGGATCTGACCGCGGGCGCCGGTGACGGTCTGGCGCAGACGTTTGAGCGCACCGGCGGCATCCCGGGCAAGGCTGGGTAGTCGATCGGGACCGAAGATGAACAGGGCGCCCAACAGCAGCACCATGATCTCACCCAACCCGATCGAGTCGAACACTTCACCCCTGCCCTTCGCCCTACCGAGCCCGGCCATCGCGGTCGCGGCTCACCAGCGAATGTATCCCTCGTTCGTGTGCTCGGTCGGGTTCGTCGTGCTGCGGTGCATTTCGTCAGGCCTGACCGAGGAAGGCTCGCACGGTCTGCGAACTCGATCCACGGACGAACTCGATCGTGATCTCGTCTCCGGGGTCGTAGGCATCGATGGCGACCACCAACTCCTCGGAGCTGCGGACCTCGCGGTCCCCGATTGCGATGATGACGTCCTCCTCCTGCAGACCGGCACTCGCCGCCGGGCTGCCGGGCTCGACGTTGTTGACCTGCGCGCCGTCGCGTTCACCGTCAGTGACTGTCTGGGCGTTCACCCCCAGCGAGGCATGGACGGCGACACCAGTGGCGATGAGTTCCTCGCCGATCTCCCTGGCTGCATCGATCGGGATGGCGAAGCCGAGCCCGATGCTCCCGGCCTGTCCGCCGCCTCCACCGAAGCCGGCGATCGCGGTGTTGATCCCAATGAGCGCACCCGAGGCGTCGACCAGCGCCCCACCGGAGTTGCCGGGGTTGATGGCAGCGTCGGTCTGCACGGCACTGATGACCGCGTCGGTATCGGTACCTTCACCGGCCAATCGGACCGGCCGGTCCAGGGCACTGACGATGCCAGTGGTCACCGTTCCGACCAGGCCCAGCGGAGATCCGATGGCCACGACCGGATCGCCTACGACCAGGTCGGAGGATGAGCCCAGGCTCGCGACTGCGAGCCCGGGCTTCTCGACCTTGAGAACCGCGAGATCACTGAGCGGATCACGTCCGACGATGCGCGCCGGTGACGAGGAGGAATCCGAGAAGACCACCCTCAGTGTCGAGTCCGCATTGTCCGCGGCACCGGAGACCACGTGGTTGTTGGTCAGGATGTAGCCGTCCTCTTCGACCACGACACCGGAGCCGGTCCCGCCCAGGTCTCCGAAGGTCACCTCGATGGATACCACCGCGGGCAGCACCCGATCGGCGATGTCCGAGATCGAACCGGGCTCGCGGCTCACCGCACCCTCGACGGAGGTCAACTCGGCATCGGGCTTGAACAACGGCGACTCCGCAGCCTGGCGGCTGAGGAAATAACTGGCCGATCCAGCGGCGCCGCCCAGCACCAGGGCGAAGATCAGCCCGAGAAGCGCGAGCCGGACCGGGATGTCCCCGATCTTGATTCGGCGCCGACCCCGGGCGTCGGTGGTGATCAGCGCGTCGGGATCGTGGTCCTCGTCGTATTCCGCGCCCGGCCCGAGGGTGGACGGCGACTGCGGGTCGCGCCAGGGGTCCTTGGCGGCGTCGTCCTTCCACCAGGCCGACGGCCTGCTCCGGCGGGGTGGCTGTCCACTACCCGGGGCCCGGCCGAGGCTGGGGTGGCCGGGACTGGGTCGCCCGAACGCGCGGGACAGGAGTTCGGGTGGAGGCAGCTTGGCCGGATCCCGACGTGTGCTCAGCCGGGGCCGGTCGGGACTGAAGGCGTCCTGGGTTTCGGCCGGGCGAGCAAAGCCGCCGCTGGGCTCCAGATCCACCTGGCTACCCTCGCCGATCTGCCGTGAAGTCCGCGTCAGGTAGGCCGGAGCTCGTCAGCGCAGGCGGAATGCGTCTCGCCTGGATCCCGTCGTACGGGTACTCGGCGGAGGTTCGTGCAGTGGTGCAGGCGCCGGAAGCTGGGTCAGCTGCGGTGCCGAGCCGAACATGAGGGATCCGCCGTGCAGGGCCATGACCCCATCGTTCATACCCGGAGCCATCTCCGCGGTGAACGGGATGTCCACGAGCCGAGACAGCAGGGTCGCGGGCAACATCGGTCCGGCCGAGCCGAACAGCGCTGTCTTGGCCTCGGCCTGAGCGGCAACCGCGGCGGCGCATTCACCGCAGCGACTCAGGTGCAACCGGGCGCGAGCAGCAGCACCGCCGGAGAGCTCATTGTCGACAAGTGCGGCCATCGCCTCGGTGGCCAGGTGCATCTCCGACCAGCTCACGCGATCCCTCCTGCGAACCCGAGCGCCGGTGCTCCCTGAGCTACGCTTGCTCGCGTGCGGCCGGGCGCGAGATGAGCCAGGGCGGCCCTGAGCTGGACTCGACCTCGGTGGATCCGGCTTCGGACGGTGCCGAGTTTGATGTCTAGGGTGGCGGCGATCTCCTCGTAGGTCAGGCCCTCGATGTCGCAGAGCACGACCGGTACCCGGAACTCCGGTGACAGGGCGTCCAGAGCGGCCTGCACCTGCGGGTCGAAGTGGGTGTCGGCATAGACCTGTTCGGGACTGGGCCCGGTGCTCGGCAGGCGCTCGGCGTCGTCGGGCAGTGCCTCGAATCGCACCCGCTGCCGACGACGAACCATGTCCAGGAAGAGGTTGGTGGTGATCCGGTGCAGCCAGCCCTCGAAGGTCCCCGGCTGATAGTTCGCCAGGGAACGGAAGACCCGTACGAACGTCTCCTGCGTGAGGTCCTCGGCGTCCTGTGCGTTACCGGAAAGCCGATAGGCCAGCCGGTAGACCCGGGCGGAGTGCTGACGGACCACCTCGTCCCAGGTGGGTGGCGTCCAGCCCGAAGCGTCATTGAGCCCACCACCAGCGGCAGGCGGTAGCTCCGAGGGCGTCGCGGTCGAGCCGGTGCTGTCGGAGTCCTTCATCCCACCAGGGTCCCATGCACGCATCACAGAAGGCACAACGAATCGGGATCATTGCCTGTTCCCCGTCTATGCCGAGGACTTATCGGAAGCAAGATCTGATGGTTTGACGCAAACCGCAAGGTTCTGTCGCACTCGGCGCCCTAGGATCCGCCTCGATGTCCACTCCCACCTTCGCCGACCAGGTGGCCGACGAGCCGCCGACGATCACCAGTGCCCGGGCGCGGGCAGCCGAGGTCGGCTGTCCGGCGATCGCACCTGCCGTGGGAGCCACGCTGGCTGCTCTGGCCACCGCGGTGAAGGCCCGGGCCGTCGTGGAGATCGGAACCGGCGCGGGGATCTCCACGCTGTGGCTGCTCACCGGCATGCGACCGGACGGAGTCCTGACCTCGGTGGACACCGACGGGGAGCACCAGCGGGCGACCAGGGCTGCGTTGACCGATGCCGAGATCCCCACTCCGCGGGCCCGCCTGATCAACGGCTCAGCCACAGATGTGCTGCCCCGACTGGCCGACGGCGGCTACGATCTGGCCTTCTGCGACGCCTCGCCCGGTGAATACCCCGATTACCTGCACCACCTGAAACGGGTTCTGCGGACCGGCGGAATCCTGGCCTGGCACGGCGTGCTGGCGCGCGGCCGCGTCGCCGAGCCGTCCGCGAGAGACCCGGACACGGTCGCCTGGCGGGACCTCTTGTCAGCCCTGCGGGCCGAGAAATCCGTTCGTACGGCCGTCCTCCCCGTCGGCGACGGCCTGCTGATCGCCGTCCCCGCTTAGTCGGCGTGGGCGACCGCGCCCTTGCCCAGGACCACGACGCCGCCCGGTGACATGTGAAAACGCTCGGCGTCGCGGACCGGGTCGACGCCGATCTGGGCGCCGGGGGCAACCACGACGTTCTTGTCCAGGATCGCCCGGCGGATGACCGCGCCCGCTCCGACGGTGACGTTGTCCATCAAGACGCTGTCCGCGACGTCACAGCCCAGGGCCAGGCGACATCCCGGGGAGATCACCGACCCGGACACCGTGCCGCCGGAGATGATCACGCCGGCGCCCACGATCGAGTCGCCGGCGCGGCCACCCTCGACGAACTTGGCCGGAGGCAGCTGCGGTGGGTTGGTAAATATCGGCCAGCGTCGGTTGTACAGGTTGAAGATGGGGTGCACGGACACGAGATCTGCATGCGCGTCGTAATAACTGTCCAGCGTCCCGACATCGCGCCAATAACCCTTGTCCCGCTCGGTCTGACCCGGTACGACGTTGTCCTTGAAGTCATAGACCCGAGCCGACGATCGAGTCCTCCGCGCGGCCGCTCTCGACGAACTTGGCCGGCGGGAACTGCGGGGGGTTGGTGAAGATCGGCCACCGCCGGTTGTAGAGGTTGAAGATCGGGTGCACCGACACGAGATCCGTGTGCGCGTCGTAATAGGAGTCCAGGGTCCCGACATCGCGCCAGTACCCCTTGTCCCGTTCTGTCTCACCCGGCACGACGTTGTCCTTGAAGTCATAGACCCGAGCCGCCCCGGACGAGGTCAGCATCGGGATGATGTCACCGCCCATGTCGTGCAGTGAGTCCTCGTC
>JACCTM010000164.1 GCA_013812385.1 Geodermatophilaceae bacterium
CGGTCTTGTCGCCGGAGTCGTACCCGATGGTCATGTAGTCCATCCGCGCCCGTTCGAGTTCGACCGGGTCCACGCCGCGGGTGACCACGAGGTAGTCGCGCAGGGCGACACCGTGCCGGTTCTCCTCGGCGGTCCACCGCCCGACCCAGGTGCCCCACGCGCCGTCGCGGCCGAACCGGGTGGCGATCTCGCGGTGGTAGGAGGGCAGGTTGTCCTCGGTGAGGAGATTGGTGACCATCGCGGCCTTGGCCACGTCGGACAGCCTGGACTGCTCCGGCGCCCAATCCTCGCCCCCTATGAACGCGAAGTTGCGACCCTCGTCCCACGGGACGTAGTCATGCGGGTGCCACTCCTTGGCGAGCTTCAGATGCCGCTCGAGGTTCTGCTCGACGATCGGTTTCAGGTCATGCAGCAGGTTGGTGGTGCTGGCTGGCGCGCTCACTGAACTCCTCAAACGTTGACTGGTTACGCTTCCGTAGCTTACGGCACCGTAGGGTCTTCGCGCATCGTCAGATTCATCACCACCCGGGACGGAATCTCGAAGGGCCTTCTGCGCTCCGTACGGACCTTCTCCGGAGAAAGTCCTCGGAACGGCCTGCGTACGGCGGCGTTGCCGCGCGGTCGCAACCGTTCGGCAGAATCGTTGACCGTGGCCGTGCTCGCTGTCTTCGACGGCGATGGTGACGGGAACGGCGGATCTCTGCAGCGACTCGACGAGCGCGGTCATCTCGCAGCAGGGCCGGAGCCGCACGCCGACCTGGTCGTCGCCATGGGCGCGATTGAGGCCGCGCAACATCCACGATGGGTTTTCCCCGACGCGATGGCCGACTACCCAGCCGTACTGCACGCCGGTCTGCGGGTACGCCGCTGCCATGACCTCGCGCTGAGCGAGACGCTGCTGCAGGGCTACGACGGACACGCGGGATCCCCCCGCCGGGTGGCTGCCGCCTACGCCCGGTTGCACGGACTGCCGGTGCCCGAGGACCGACCCGTGCCCGCACGTACGAGCCAGCCGACGTTGTTCGATCTCGGACGTGGCGACACCACCGCCGGGGTCGATCCGATCGATGTCGCCCGCGGCGTGTACGCCGAGCAACTCCGCCGGATCGCGGCCACCGAGCGACCACCGGCGTTCGGTCTGCTGGTGGCCGCGGAGTCGGCCAGTGCTCTCGTCGCGGTCGAGATGAGCAAAGCTGGATTGCCTTGGCGTGCAGACATTCACGACGAGATCCTGCAGGATCTCCTGGGCGGACGCGTCATGCACGGTGCGCGGCCGCCGCGGCTGGCCGCACTTGCGGACGAGATCACCGCCGCCTTCCAAGGGATCACGATCAATCCCGATTCACCGGCCAGCGTGTTGGCAGCATTCTCTCGGGCCGGCATCGTCCTGGACTCGACGTACTCCTGGGTCCTGCGCCAGACCGGTCACCCCGGGGTCGCACCGCTGCTGGCCTACCGCGAGCTGTCCCGGATCCTGTCCGCGCACGGCTGGACCTGGCGCGCCGAATGGGTCCATGGCGGCCGGTTCCGCCCGGAGTACATTCCGGCCGGCGTGGTGTCCGGGCGCTGGGCAACACGGGGCGGGGGAGCGCTACAGATTCCCCGGCGGCTGCGCGCGGCCGTCGTCGCGGACCCGGGTCACGTTCTGGTGGTCGCCGATGCCGGGCAACTCGAGCCGCGCGTACTCGCCGCGATGTCCGGCGACGCGGCGATGGCGCGAGCGGCCGGCGAGGAGGACCTGTATGCGGCGTTGGCGGCCGAAGCGTTCGGCGGTGACCGGGCCAAAGCCAAGGTCGGGCTGCTCGGGGCGATGTACGGGCAGACCGGCGGGCAGGCGGCCGCGCCACTGGCCACCCTGCGTCGGCGTTATCCCCGCGCGTTGGATCTGCTCGAGCGAGCGGCCCGTACCGGAGAGAGCGGCGGACTCGTCCGTACCCATCTCGGCCGCACCTGTCCGCCGCCCTCGACCCCGACCCGCGGAGGTGTCCTCGACGAATCGGGCGGCGACCCACCGGAGGCGCCCGCGGACTCCACGTCGGGGGCCAGTCAGCAGGGCGGCACCGGGGCACGAGCCCGAGCGCGCGGCCGCTTCACCCGCAACTTCGTCGTCCAAGGAACGGCCGCCGAGTGGGCTGCGGCGGTTCTGGCCGCGCTACGCCTGCACTTGATGGACCTCGATCCGGGCGGTGCGGCAGCGCAGCTGGTCTTCTTCCAGCACGATGAGTTGGTCGTGCATGCGGCTCGCGAGCTCGCCGACGCCGTGGTCGAGGCCATCCTGCAGGCCGCGCAGGAGGCCAGTGACCTGCTTTTTCCCGGTACGGCGGTGCGCTTCCTGCTGCGCCCGGTGATTGCGGACAGCTGGGCGAAAGGGCACTGAGTGGACTGAATGCACCGACACAGTTCGGGTGACCAGGTAGCTTTCGGCAAACACTGCTCGACTTTCGGGTGTACCGGGCCAGGCGATCGCTTGCGGTGATCACCGCGCGCAGCGGCCGGCCAGATGAAGGGGGTACCGCATGCGGGTTCTGTTCATCGGCGGGCCCGGTGCGGGCAAGGGCACCCAGTCCGCCCGGATGGCGGACTTCTTCGGGCTGACCCACCTGTCCAGCGGTGACCTGTTGCGAAAGCATGTCGCCGAGGGAACACCGCTGGGTCAGCGGGTGAAGGACTTCATGGACCGCGGTGACCTGGTCCCCGACCAGATCGTCATGGACATGTTGCGCAAGCCCGTCCTGGCGGCCAGCAAGACCGGCGGCTACATCCTGGACGGCTTTCCTCGTACGGCCGAGCAGGCCGCGGCCGCCTACCTCGTGGCCAGCGAGCTGGGCGTCGAAGTGCAGGTGGCGGTTCATCTGCGAGTCGACGACAGGGTCCTGGTGGAGCGGCTGATGGGTCGCGGTCGGGGAGCCGACGACAACGACCGAACCGTGATCGAGCACCGCATCGAGGTGTACAACAAGCAGACCACCCCGCTGGTGGAGTACTACGCCGTACGTGAGGAGCTGATCACCATCGATGGTGGCCGGTCGGTCGACGAGGTCAGCTGGGATCTCGTCTCCGCCTTGCAGTCCCGCAGCGTCGCCCTCGCCGCCCGCGCGGCTCAACCGAGTTGATCATCGGTATTCGGGGGATTTTGCCAGGATCAATCCTCGGTTTGCCGATGATCATCTGGATCTAGAAAGGATCGCCATGACGGAGACAGCGGAGGCACCGACCGGGGAGTTGGCTCAGGAGCGTCGGCTGGTCACTGAGCTCCCCGGTCCACGGTCGCGGGCGCTGATGGCCCGGCGCAAGGCGGCTGTCTCGGCGGGAGTCGGGACGATGCTGCCGGTCTTCATCACCGACGCCGGCGGCGGGATCCTGCGCGACGTCGACGGCAACTCACTGATCGACCTCGGCGCCGGCATCGCGGTCGTGAGCGTCGGCAATGCAGCGCCGCACGTCGTGGAGCGGGTCCGCGAACAGGTCGGCCGATTCACCCACACGTGCTTCATGATCACGCCGTACGAGGGGTACGTCGCGGTCTGCGAGGCCCTGAACAGGTTGACTCCGGGCGATCACGAGAAGCGCTCGGCGCTGTTCAACTCCGGGGCTGAATCGGTCGAAAATGCGATCAAGGTGGCGCGTGCCGCGACCGGGAAGCCTTCGATCGTGGCCTTCGACCACGCCTATCACGGGCGTACGAACCTGACGATGGCGCTGACCGCCAAGTCGATGCCGTACAAGCACTCGTTCGGGCCCTTCGCCGGGGACGTCTACCGGGCGCCGATGTCCTATCCGTACCGCGACGGGCTGTCCGGCGCCGAGGCCGCCGCGAGGGCAATCTCGATGATCGACAAGCAGGTCGGCGCTTCGGAGACGGCCGCGGTGATTCTCGAGCCGATCCAGGGGGAGGGTGGCTTTATCGTCCCGGCGCCGGGTTTCCTGCCCGCGATCTCGCAGTGGTGCACCGACAACGGGGTGGTCTTCGTTGCCGACGAGATCCAGACGGGGTTCGCGCGGACGGGTGCGATGTTCGCCTGCGAGCACGAGGGCGTCGTCCCGGATCTCGTCGCGACCGCCAAAGGCATCGCCGGGGGACTGCCGCTGGCCGGATTGACCGGTCGGGCTGACTTGATGAACGCGGTGCATGCGGGTGGGCTCGGCGGCACGTTCGGGGGCAACCCGGTGGCCTGCGCCGCCGGACTGGGCGCCATCGAGACGATCGAGGAGTTGGGTTTGGTCGCCCGCGCCGGTCAGCTCGAATCGATCCTGCTGGAACGGTTGCGGGACATGGCAACTCGGCATCCGGTGATCGGCGACGTACGTGGCCGTGGCGCCATGATTGCGCTGGAGTTCGTACGGCCGGGTACGAAAGAGCCCGCCGCTGACGTGTGCGCTGCGGTGGCCAAGGCCGCTCACGCGGCCGGTGTGGTGGTCCTGACCTGCGGCACGTACGGCAATGTGATCCGGCTCCTGCCGCCGTTGGTGATCCCGGAGCACCTGCTGCACGAAGGGCTCGACGTCCTGGACGAAGCGATCCGAGCCTCTTGTCCGTGATCATGTAGTTGTGACCATCTGACCCCGGGGCGTCGTGGTCGCAGCTCCATGATCACGGGTTGAGTTTCCGGTCAACCAGGGGGAAGATCCAACCGGGACTACACAGACAGATCTTCCCCACGCCGGGGGTCGGTCTCATTCCCGAGCCCCACTGACACACCTCGACACGAGAGGATGTGTCGATGGCGCGGTACGGGTCCCAGTTCGGACCGGACATCACGTTTCTCGGCATCGACCGCTGTGATCTGGACGAACTGAACCCGGACAGCGGCGTCGACGTCG
>JACCTM010000198.1 GCA_013812385.1 Geodermatophilaceae bacterium
CCGGGCGGCGGACGGCGCTACAGCGCCCGGGACATCGCCCGGCTCCACGTTGTGGCCCGGCTGTCGCACGAGGAGGGGATCAACCTCGCCGGAATCAAACGGATCATCGAACTGGAATCGGCCGTCGTCCAGTTGCGACGCCGGTTGAACGAACTGGCCGATGAACTCGAGCTCGCCGAGCAGCGCCGCCTGGCGGCCGAGGCCGCGGTGCACGCGTCGTACCGTCGCGATCTCGTGCCGTTCAGACCGGCGGATCAGCAATCGATGCTGGTCCACCGCCCCCGCAAGCCTGGCCCGCATGGCTGAGCCCAATTGCCGTCAGTCCAGCCAGTTCGCCGTTATGCGCACATTGGTCACGGCCGGGCCGGTTTCTTCGCCGTTATGCGCACAACGGCGAAGAGGAACGGTGAGCCGGGTCAGTCGAGTGCGGCGTCCAAGGTGATCTCGACGCCGGTCAGCGCCTTGCTCACCGGGCAGCCCTTCTTGGCCGATTCCGCGATCTTGGCGAAGCCTTCGTCGTCCAGCCCGTCGACCTCACCGCGCACGGTCAGCTTGATCCCGGTCAGCTGGAGGCCACCCGCGGGATCCGGGCCGACCGAGACATCGGCGGTGACTTCCAGGCTCTGCGGAGTTCCGCCGGCTCTGACGATCAGCCCGGACAGAGACATGGCGTAACAGGAGGAATGGGCGGCTGCGATCAGTTCCTCCGGACTGGTGGTTCCGTCGGCGTCCTCGGCCGCGCGCTTGGGGAAGGTCACGTCGTAGGTGCCGACCTTCGAGCTGTACAGCTCGACCTGGCCGGAGCCTTCGAACAGCGACCCGGTCCAAGCAGTACGTGCGGTACGGGTGGGCATGGCTGCAGTATTCCCCGCGATCATGGAGCGGTGACCAGATTTCGGTCCGGAAAGTGGCCACAGCTCCATGATCGCGGCAATAGTTGGAGCAAATGGAGTCGAAGCTCACCACCCGCGCGCAGGAGGCGGTCACCGCCGCTCAGCGACTGGCCGTCTCTGCCGGTCATCCGGCGCTGGACTCGGTCCATCTGTTGCAGGCGCTACTCGAGCAGAGTGACGGCATCGCCGTACCGCTCCTAGAGGCTGGCGGTGCCGACCCGGCGCAGGTACGGGCGGCCGCGACGGCAGCGGTGGGCCGGCTCCCGCGTGCGAGTGGATCGACCGTGTCCGCTCCGGCACCCTCCCGGGATCTGCTCCGAGTCCTGAACGCCGCCGGGGAGCAGGCGACCGCGCTGGGGGATGAGTACGTCTCCACCGAGCATCTGCTGGTCGCCCTCGCCTCAGTGGGTGGCGCGGCCGCCACGGTGCTGACCAACGCCGGCGCCACCGCGGAGGCATTGACCGCCGCATTCCGGACCGTTCGCGGCAATCGGCGGATCACCACTCCCGATCCCGAGGCGACGTACAAGTCCCTGGAGAAGTACGCCGTCGACCTGACCGAGCGTGCTCGGGAAGGCAAGCTGGACCCGGTCATCGGCCGGGACACCGAGATTCGCCGGGTGGTGCAGGTCCTGTCCCGCCGCACCAAGAACAACCCGGTGCTGATCGGCGAGCCAGGTGTCGGAAAGACCGCGATCGTCGAGGGTTTGGCCCAGCGGATCATCGCCGGTGACGTACCGGAAAGTCTCAAGGGCAAGCGGCTGATGTCGCTGGACCTGTCCGCGATGGTCGCCGGGGCGAAGTACCGCGGTGAGTTCGAGGAACGGCTCAAGGCCGTCCTGTCCGAGATCACCGACTCGGCCGGCGAGATCGTCACCTTCATCGACGAACTGCACACGATCGTCGGGGCCGGAGCGACCGGCGACTCCGCGATGGACGCCGGCAACATGATCAAGCCGATGCTGGCCCGCGGCGAACTGCGGATGGTCGGCGCCACGACGCTGGACGAGTACCGCGAGCACATCGAGAAGGACGCCGCGCTCGAGCGTCGCTTCCAGCCGGTGCTCGTCGGCGAACCCACGGTCGAGGACACCATCGGCATGCTGCGCGGGCTCAAGGAGCGCTACGAGGTCCATCACGGCGTACGGATCACCGACGCTGCGATCGTGTCCGCCGCGACGCTGTCCGACCGCTACGTCACCGCTCGCTTCCTGCCCGACAAGGCGATCGACCTGGTCGACGAGGCCGCCAGCCGGTTGCGCATGGAGATCGACTCCCGACCGGTCGAGGTGGACGAGGTCGAGCGGGTGGTGCGCCGGCTCGAGATCGAGGAGATGGCTCTGTCCAAAGAGGACGATCCCGCCTCGCAGGAGCGACTGTCGGCCCTCCGGGTCGACCTCGCCGACAGGCGCGAGACGCTCGCCGAGTTGACGGCGCGCTGGCAGCAGGACAAGGGAGCCATCGACCGGATCCGGATCGCCAAGGAGGAGCTGGAATCCGTCCGCTCGGAGTCGGACCGGGCCGAGCGCGATAGCGACCTGGCACGGGTCGCCGAGCTCCGGTACGGCCGAATCCCCGAGCTGGAGCGCCAATTGGCCGAGGCCGAGGTGTCGGTCCACAGTGGAGACTCGATGCTCACCGAGGAGGTCTCCGAACAGGACATCGCCGATGTCGTCGCGGCCTGGACGGGAATTCCGGCGGGGCGCCTGATGGAGGGCGAGACGGCGAAGCTGCTCCGGATGGAGCAGGTGCTGGCCACCCGGGTGGTCGGACAGCAGGTAGCCGTACAGGCGGTGGCCGATGCCGTACGCCGGGCCCGTGCCGGAGTCTCGGACCCCAACCGACCGACGGGCTCGTTCCTGTTCCTCGGCCCGACCGGCGTCGGCAAGACTGAGCTGGCGAAAGCGTTGGCCGAGTTCCTCTTCGACGACGAGCGGGCGATGGTCCGGGTTGACATGAGCGAGTACGGCGAGAAGCACTCGGTGGCCCGGCTGGTCGGTGCCCCACCGGGATACGTCGGCTATGAGGCTGGCGGCCAGCTCACCGAGGCGGTACGGCGGCGCCCGTACACCGTCGTGCTGCTCGACGAGGTCGAGAAGGCCCATCAGGATGTCTTCGACGTCTTGTTGCAGGTCCTCGACGACGGCCGGCTGACTGACGGTCAGGGCCGAACTGTGGACTTCCGCAACGCGTTGTTGATCCTGACCTCGAACCTCGGGTCCACGCTGATCGCCGATCAGGCTCTACCCGAGGCGAATCGCCGCGAGGCAGTGATGGAGGTCGTACGCCGGCACTTCAAGCCGGAGTTCTTGAACAGACTCGACGATGTCGTCATGTTCAATTCCCTTGGTGCTGAAGAGCTCACGCACATCGTCGACATCCAGGTCGACCAGCTGGCCCGCCGGCTGTCGGCTCGACGGCTGACCCTCGAGGTCACTCCGGCGGCTCGGGAATGGTTGGCGCTCGGCGGCTTCGATCCGGTCTATGGTGCGCGTCCGCTGCGGCGTCTCGTCCAGTCCGCCATCGGTGACTCGCTGGCCCGCGCGCTGTTGGCCGGCGAGATCCGGGACGGGGACACCGTCGCCGTCGACGTCGTACCGGGTGAGGATCGCCTGACGGTGGGGACAACGAAGGCCGTGACGTGATGGGGGCGAGGTCGGCTAGCCGCCGACGCTGTCCTCGATGCAGCTCTGCAGTTGCTGCTCGGTGATGTCCGCGCCGAACTGGTCCTGGCAGTCCGAGGCGATCCGGACTGCGACGATGACCAGCACGGTGCCGACGACGGCGGCCAGGACGCCGGTGACCAAGCCGGCGATGGCCATCCCCTTGTTGCTGACCCGGTCGGTCCGCGCCCGGGCCAGTGCTATCCCGCCGAAGATGACCGCCAGGACGCCCAGGATGATTCCTGGAAAGGACAGCCAGCTGGTGGCCAGGGCCAGGATTCCGAGAATCAGTGACGTGATGGCCAGCCCGTTGCGGGCCGCGGGCCGGCCGTAGGGCTGCCCCTGGCCTGGAACGCTCGGCGGCGGATACCCGTAACCATAGGGGTTCTGATCCGAAGGCGGTGGGGGCGGCGCAGGCGTCGACATCTGCCCACCGTAGTGAGCCTGCCCGTTGGCCGACATCAGCATGAGAACGACACTGTCGCCGCGGCTCGGCGGCCGCCTCTTGGCCGGCCCTGGCAAGCTGCCAGGATGCCTGACACCACGAAGGGTCCAACTCCGGCGCCCACCGACCGGATGCCCACGACGGCGAAGGTTGCGGCCATCCTGCTCGGCTTCCTGGGTCTCCTCCTCCTGGTCAATGCAGTTCTGGGGTTCACCGGACTCGGGTCGATCCTCGACGAATTCGCGAAGGCCGCCCGCGACCGCGATGTCACTTTCGACCGGGCTGCGGCGAGCAGCCAGCTGACGACGCTGTTCGCGGCCGGCGCTGTCCTCGGGCTGTTGGCCGCTGTCTCGTGCGTCCTGTTGGCCAAGCGGCACAAGGCCGGCCGATTGCTGGGCATCGCCTGCGCGGGCATCCAGCTGTCCCTTGCCGTCTTCAATGCGATCGGGGTCGGCGGACTGCTGAACTACACCCTGCTCCTGATCGTGCTCACGGTGGCGATCCTGGTGATGCTCTTCCGCAAGCAGACCGTCGACTGGCTGCGCACCGGGCCCTCCGACTGAGCTGGCACGCGCAACGAAAAGTCGCGCCACTAGCCTTCTAGTCATGTCGCAGCACCCCAGCCAAGGTGTCGTCCCGGCTTCGCCTGGCCGCTCGACGTTTGACCCCAGCCAAGGTGTCGTCCCGGCGTCGCCTGGCCGCTCGACTGCACTGGTCACCGGCGGCACGGCCGGCATCGGTGCTGCTTTCGCCGCTCAACTCGCCCGCGAGGGAAGCGATCTCGTTCTGGTTGCGCGTACGGAGTCCCGGCTCACCGACAAGGCGACGGAGCTGAGTGAGCGGTACGGCATCGCCGTGGAGACGATTGCCGCGGATCTGTCCACCGCCCACGGACTCGGCCGAGTCGAGGCCCGAGTGGCTGATGCCGGCGCGCCGATTCACCTACTGGTCAACAACGCGGGATTCGGACTGGCCGAGGACTTCCTGGACTCCGACGTCGCCGCGGAAGAAGAGATGCTGGCGGTCAACGTCCGTGCCGTGCTGCGGCTCACGCACGCCGCGCTGCCGGCGATGATCGAGCGCGGCTCCGGTGGGATCATCAACGTCTCCTCGATGGCCGGCTCGGTGCCCACCGCCACCGGAGCAACCTATGCGGCCAGCAAGGCGTGGGTGACAGCATTCACCGAATCGCTGTCCATGCTGGTGGCGGGCAAGGGCGTTGCGCTGACCGCGCTGTGCCCCGGCTTCACCCGTACCGAATTTCACGACCGGGTCGGGGTCTCCCGCGGTGGCGTACCAGAGCTTCTGTGGCTTGACGCCGATGATGTGGTGGCAGCCGGCCTTCGGGATCATCGGCGCGGCGCGGTCATCAGCGTTCCAGGCGTCCAGTACAAAGCGTCGGTGATCGGGTCTCGGCTGGTCCCACGCAGTGTCCTGCGCTGGGTGAGCGCTCGGGTGACGGCGGGAATCTAGCGCGACGGGCGCGCTGGTGAACCGGCAGGTCGC
>JACCTM010000209.1 GCA_013812385.1 Geodermatophilaceae bacterium
GGCGGCCTGGCTGATCGAGCAGGCCGGCATTGCCAAGGGGTACGCCCGGGGCGCGGCTGCCGTGTCGGGCAAGCACACATTGGCGCTGACGAATCGCGGCTCGGCGACCAGTGCCGACATTCTCTCGCTGGCCGCCGAGATCATGGACCGGGTCGAGGCGGCGTTCGGCGTACGACTGCATCCCGAGCCCCGCATCCCCCGATTTTCCCCGTGATCTTGACGTTGTTGTCGGTTCAGACACCCAAATCGGCCAGCGAACCGACAACAACGTCAAGATCACCGTGCGGGCACTAGCCTCGGTGCGGTGCCGAACGAAGCGACCCCGTGGTGGGGCGTGCTGTCCTCGGCGGCGGCACCGACTCTGCTGATCGGTGGCTGGACCGTGGCCGCGGCCCGACAGGAAACCCGGTTTGACTCACTCACCCAGACGATCAGTGCCCTGGCCGCTCTGGATGCCACCGATCGATGGGTGATGACCGCCGCGCTGGCCGGGATGGGGCTCTCGCACGTCACGACCGCCCTGGCCTTGCGCGGTGCGGCCCTTCCGGGTCGGGTGGTCCTGGCCGCCGGCGGAGTGGCGACCCTGTTGGTCGCGGCCCTCCCGCTGCCTACGGTGCTCGGCGACGGCGGCTCGACCCCACACACCGTCGTGGCCGCGATCTCCTTCGGGGCACTCGCCGTCTGGCCCGCGCTGGCGATGCGTGCCAACCGCACGGACAACCGGATCGTGCGCACAACCGGCCCGGCCAAGCAGAAGATCCCCTGGGGGCTTCGGCGCACCGTGGCCGTAGCGGCCACGGCGGTTCTGCTGGCTGGCGTCGGCTGGTTCGTCTCCGACCTGGGCCAGGAGGGTAGCCAGGTCGGCCTGTCCGAACGAGTGACCGCCGGCGCCCAAGCGCTCTGGCCCCTCGCGGTCGTCCTGAGCACCCGGCTTGCCCGCCGCTAGGGCTTCACTCGGGTTCGCGATGGACCTTGTGCTGGGCGGCTTGAGCCAGCGGGCGCACCACCAGCAGGTCGACGTTGACGTGGTGTGGGCGGGTGATCGTCCAGGCGATGCAGTCGGCGATGTCGTCGGCCACCAGCGGTTCGCGCACTCCGGCATAGACCGAGTCGGCCCGTGACTGGTCCCCGTCGAACCGGTTGAGGGAGAACTCCTCGGTCGCCACCATCCCGGGAGCGATGACCATCACGCGGACCGGTTGACCGGCCAGTTCCAGCCGCAGCGTCTCGGCGACGACATGCGTCCCGTGCTTTGCCGCGGTGTACCCGCCGCCGCCCTCGTAGACACCCAGACCGGCAGTCGAGCCGACCAGTACGACGTCCCCAGCCCCGCTGGCGATCAGCGCGGGAAGCAACGCCTTGGTCATCCGTACGACACCAAGGACATTCAGCTCATACATCGCAATCCAGTCGCCCAGGTCTGCTTCGGCGACCGGGTCCATGCCGTACGCGCCCCCTGCGTTGTTGACCAGCACCCGGCAGACCGGCACCCGCGAGCAGAAGTCGTCGACCGAGAGTTGATCAGTGACATCCAGCCGATACGCGCTGCCCCCGGTCTCGGTAGCCAGCGCCTCCAGTCGGTCGAGGCGACGGGCGCCGAGCACCACGTGGAACCCCTCGCCGGCCAGCCGTCGGGCCGTCGCTGCCCCGATCCCGCTCGAGGCGCCGGTGACGACCGCAATCGGAAGCTCCGATGTGGGCATGTCCTGGCCGCTCTCGTGGTTGTCCTTCATGGAGATCATCCTGCCCGAGCACAGCCCTGCGACAGGATGGGTTGTCGCCAGACCGGGTCCGACGGACGAGATGTGGAGGTAGGCCGATGACTGAACGGGCACTTCCCCAGCGCGTGGCTACTCTCTCGGTGCACACATCACCGCTGGACCAACCTGGTGCCGGTGATGCCGGCGGCATGAACGTGTTCATCGTCGAGGTGTCCAAGCGGCTGGCCACCCAGGGCATCGAGGTGGACGTGTTCACGCGGGCCACGGCCAGTGGTTTGGCCCCGGTCGAGGTGCTGGCTCCTGGGGTCAACGTGCGGCACATCACCGCCGGCCCGTACGAAGGCCTGGCCAAGAACGACCTGCCGGCCCAGCTGTGCGCGTTCACCTCGGCGGTGCTACGGGCCGAGGCGAGCCAGGATCCGGGCCACTACGACGTGATCCACTCCCACTACTGGCTTTCTGGCCAGGTCGGCTGGCTGGCGCGCGACCGCTGGGGCGTTCCGCTGATCCACTCGGCGCATACCCTGGCCAAGGTCAAGAACGCCCTGCTCGCCGAAGGGGATGCGCCGGAACCGAGGTCGCGAGTCATCGGCGAGGAACAGGTGGTGGCCGAAGCCGACCGGCTGATCGCCTCGACCCCGGACGAAGCCGCCCAGCTGGTGCAGTGGTACGACGCCGACCCGGCCAAGGTACTGACCATCCCACCGGGAGTGGACCTGGATCGGTTCCGGCCGGCGCCCGGCGCGCGGACCCGCCTCGGCGTACCCGATGACGCACTCGTCCTGCTCTTCGTCGGCCGAATCCAGCCGCTCAAGGCGCCCGACCTGCTGCTTCGGGCGGCCGCGCACCTGATCGCCTACGACCCGGCGCTGCGCTCGAAAGTCATTGTCTACGTCATCGGCGCGCCCAGCGGTTCCGGCCTGGACGAACCGACCTCCCTGCTGGCGCTGGCCAACACCCTCGGCATCGCCGACCGGGTGCGCTTCCGTGCCCCGATGCCTCCGGACGACCTGGCCGATTACTACCGCGCGGCCGATGTGGCGGTCGTCCCGAGCCACAACGAGTCCTTCGGGCTGGTGGCGCTGGAGGCGCAGGCCTGCGGCACGCCGGTGGTGGCTGCCCGGGTCGGAGGGCTGGTGACGGCGGTGGCCGACGGCAGATCCGGGCTGCTCGTGGACGGGCATCGGTCGCCCGACTACGCCGATGCGATCACCAAGGTGCTGGGCGATCGGACGGCGTTCTCCCGAGCGGCCGTCGAGCACGCCAGCCGATTCTCCTGGGACCGTACGACCGGCTTGTTGCTCGATGCCTACGCCGACGCGATGACCAGCCCGGTGTTCGGCGCCGGGCCGGCGCGTTGATGGGCGAGGAGAACCGCGCCGGCGGCGAGAGCCCGGACGTCGCCGGCGTTATCGCGGCTGCACTGGAGGAACGCGAACTCAGCTACGAACGACCGGAGCCGAGCCGGTTCGTCGTGACCCTGCCGGGCGCCAAGAAGCTGCAGACGATCTGCTGGCTCATCATCGGAGCGCACGCGCTGCGGATCGAGGCGTTCGTCTGCCGGCAACCCGACGAGAACCGTGAGCAGCTCTGGACCTATCTGCTGCAACACAACTCACGCATGTACGGCGTTGCCTACAGCATCGACTCGGTCGGCGACATCTATCTCGTCGGTCGGCTCGGCCTGCACGCGGTGACTGCCGACGAGATCGACCGGGTTCTCGGCTCGGTCCTGACCTACGCCGACGAGCACTTCAACACGATGCTCGAGATCGGCTTCGGGACCTCGATCCGACGGGAGTGGGACTGGCGGGTCAACCGCGGTGAGTCGCTGGCCAATCTGGCGGCATTCGCTGACTTCGTCCAGCGCCCCGCGCCCGGCGCCGCCGGTGCCACCAGCAACGAGACTGGCGCAGATTCGTGACTCACCCCAGCCAGGATCCGGCTTACGCCCGGCTGCTCGACACTGAGCCGCACGTCGGACACGAACGACGTTGGCCGATTCTCGGCGTTCTCACCATCTGCCTGGTGGTGGTGATCATGGGCAACACGATCCTCAATGTGGCCCTACGCCGGATCCAGGAGGATCTCCAGGCCACCCAGGGTGAATTGCAGTGGGCGGTCGATGCCTACATCCTGGTCTTCGCCGGACTGCTGTTCACCTGGGGCATCCTGGGCGATCGCTTCGGTCGGCGGCTCGTCCTGGTAAGCGGCCTCGCGATCTTCGCCGTCGCCTCGGTCTTCGCCGCCTATTCCGACACCGCGTTGGAACTCATCGTCTGGCGCGCGCTGATGGGCGTCGGCGGAGCGGCCGTACAGCCGGCCACCCTCGCCGTCATAACGAACATATTTCCCACGGGGGAGCGGGGTAAGGCGATCGGGGTCTGGGCCGGCACGTCAGGGATGGCGATCGCGGTCGGCCCGATGGCCGGAGGCTTCCTGCTCGAGCACTTCTGGTGGGGGTCAGTCTTCCTGCTCAACGTGCCGATCGCGATCGCCGGGCTGGTACTGAGCCTGTGGCTGGTCCCCGAATCACGGGACCCCTCACCGGGTCGGATCGACGTCGGGGGCGTGCTGCTCTCGATCGCCGCTCTCGGGCTCCTGGTATTCGGACTCATTCGTGGCGGCGAGGGCGACGGTTGGCTGCGGCTGACAGTGCTCGGGCCGGCAGTGGCCGGTCTGTTGCTGCTGGCCCTGTTCATCTATACCCAACGCCGCTCTGTATCACCGGCTCTGGACGTGAGCCTCTTCAACAACCCCTCCTTCTCCTCGGCCGCGGCCGCCCTGGGGCTGGTCTTCTTCGCCCTGTTGGGCGCGACGTTCTTCCTGGTCTTCTATCTGCAGGGCGTTCGCGGTTATTCGCCGTTGCAGAGTGGCGCAGTCCTCCTGCCGGTGGCCGTTGCCATCGCGATCTTCGCGCCACGGAGTTCGACACTCGTCGTGCGATACGGAGCCAAGGCGGTCACCGCCACCGGCATGCTTATCATCGCGGCCTCCTTCGGTGGGTTCGTTTTCCTGCAGGAGTCGACGCCGCTGTGGATCCTGCTGGTCCTGCTCTTCGTGCAGGGGGTCGGGATGGGCAACACAATGGCCCCGGCGACCGAGTCGATCATGTCGGTCGTCCCCAGGGAGAAGGCCGGCGCCGGGTCAGCGGTCAACAACTCGGTGCGCCAGGTCGGCGGTGCGCTCGGCGTGGCGATCCTCGGCTCGCTGCTGAACTCGTTGTACGCGGGTCGGGTCACACCCTCGTTGTCCGCGTTGCCCGCACAGCAGTCAGATATAGCGCGCGAGTCGTTGGTGGGAGCGCTGAGCCTGGGCAATGGCGCTGTCGAGGAGAGCGCCAAGAACGCCTTTGTCTGGGCGATGCACGTCACCTCGATCGCTACGTGCGCGGTCGTCCTGGTGGCGGCATTGATCGTTCTCGTGTGGCTGCCGGGACGACCGTCGTACGGGAGACCGGAGGTTGAATCGTCGACTTCTCTGATGTGCCCTGGGACGCCCGGGGAGCCGAAAGGTCGGATCAGCAGTGAAGTGCCGGGCCTACCGTTTCGCGGCCGGCTGCTGAGACCGGGTGGGTGAGACCATCATCCCAACCAGAGGCAGAACGGGTGCCCCGCCGGGTCGAGGCAGACCCGAACGTCCTCCTGCGGCTGTCGATCGGCGAGCGTGGCGCCAATGCTGGTGGCGTGCCCGACCGCCCGGTCCAGGTTGTCGACGCGAATCTCGAGGTGCATCATCATCTGCTGGTCACCGGGGCCAGCCGGCCAGACCGGTCGAACGAAGTCGGACTCGGACTGGAACGCGAGGGCTGTCCCGCCAGCAGGACTTCTCAGCATCACCCAATCCGGCTCATCGGTCGTGATGTCCCAGCCCAGCAGCCGCTGATAGAAGCGAGCCAGCTCCACTGGATCGGGAGCGCCGATGTTGACGGTGGTCAGGGTCAGTTCGGGAGCCGGTGTCATGAGCAAACCTCCGCGGATACCGACATCAGGTCAGATCGCGTCCGGTGGTGCTAGCGACGTGATCCGGGATCTCTCCCTCGTGCCGGTCTCCGGTCGTCGAGGTGCCAGACGGCTCGAACATGAGGATCGACCCGCCGGGCGAGGACGGCTTGTGCTCGGTGCCCTTGGGTACGACGAAGGTGTCGCCCTTGCCGAGCACGACCGTGGTCTCGCTGCCGTTGGCATCGCGCATCGCGACGTCGAACTGGCCGTCCAGAATGAGGAAGAATTCGTCGGTGTCCTCGTGAACGTGCCACACATGCTCCCCGAGCGTGTGCGCGATCCGTACGTCGTAGTCGTTCATCCGAGCCACGATCCGCGGGCTGTAGAC
>JACCTM010000211.1 GCA_013812385.1 Geodermatophilaceae bacterium
GCCCATGACGGCCACCCGAAGCGGAACCTCCAAACCCTCCAAACCGGCTGTCACCCGATCCGCCAGGGTGTAGACGTCTACTTGAGCTCGACCACAGGACGGGCAGGAAACGATCTCCAGGCCACGCTGGCGGAGGTTGAGCGATTCCAGGATCTTGATCCCGACCTTGACCTCTTCTACCGGCGGGGCCGACAAGGACACCCGAATCGTGTCGCCGATTCCCCGGGCCAACAGCGCCCCGAAGGCGACGGCGGACTTGATCGTTCCCTGGAAGGCCGGACCGGCTTCGGTGACGCCGAGGTGCAGCGGGTAGTCACAACGCTCGGCGAGCAACTCGTAGGCGCGAACCATCACGACCGGATCGTTGTGCTTGACCGAGATCTTGAGGTCGGTGTATCCGTACTCCTCGAACAGCGAACACTCCCAGAGCGCGGACTCGACCAAAGCCTCCGGCGTCGCCTTTCCGTACTTCTCCATCAGCCGCTTGTCCAGAGATCCGGCATTCACCCCGATCCGGATCGGGATTCCGGCATCGCCGGCCGCCTTGGCAATGTCACCGACCTTGTCGTCGAACTTCTTGATGTTGCCAGGATTCACCCGTACGGCGGCGCAGCCGGCGTCGATCGCTGCGAAGACGTACCGCGGTTGGAAGTGGATGTCGGCGATCACCGGAAGCTGGGACTTCCTGGCGATCACCGACAACGCCGCTGCATCGTCGGTGTCGGGCACGGCCACCCGGACGATCTCACAGCCGGCCGCGGTCAGCTCGGCGATCTGCTGCAGGGTTGCGTCGATGTCGGCCGTTTTGGTCGTGGTCATCGACTGCACCGAGACCTGATGCCCACTGCCCACGCCGACTTTGCCGACCATGAGCTGCTTGGTCGGCCGGCGCGGCGCCAGGACCGGGGGCGGGAGAGCCGGCATGCCAAGCGAGATGGACGTCACGGAATCGCGAGCCTCAGTTCAGCGTGATCGGGTTGACGATGTCAGCGATCAAGAGCATGCCTGACAACAGTACGAAGAACGCGGCCACCACATAGGCGATCGGCATGAGCCTGGCGATGTCGAAGGGGCCGGGATCGGGCTTGTTGCGGATCCGGGCCCACACCGAACGGGCCTTTTCATAAAGCGCCCCGGCGACATGCCCGCCGTCGAGGGGATAGATCGGGACCAGGTTGAACAGGAACAGCACCATGTTGACGCTGGCCAGTAGTAGCAAGAAGAAGATGATCTTTTCCACGAACGGTTCGGGGAGGGCGAAGTACTCACCTGACAGGCGAGAGACTCCGACCACACCGATCGGATCGTTCTGCCCCCGCTCGTCCCCGAGGAAGGCTGCGCCGAAGACCGATGGGATCCGCTCCGGCAGGTTGATCAGTGCCTCGCCCGCTCGGGTGATGTAGCCGCCGATGGCCGCTGGCACCTCGGTGATCGACTGCTGGACGCGAGGCACGACGGGAGAGACACCGACGAACCCGACCTCGGTGGGTTTGCCCGCTTCAGCATCCTCGGCATCGAGGTACACCAGATTCGGCAGCGGCGTGACGGACAGTTCCTCGCTCTGCCCGTCTCGGTCGACGGTGAACCGCCTGGTGTCCCCGGCGCTGACCCGGATCAGATCCTGGACCTGCTCCCACTGGGAGACCGCCTCGCCGTCGACGGCAGTGATCCGATCCCCTGCCCGCAGACCGGCTTGGGCAGCCGGGCTGGCCGGGGGCAGGTCACAACCGTTGTCGCCGGCCGCACAGGCCAGTCCGTCGCCGTCGATCGGGGTCGTGCAGTCCTGCACCGGCGAACCGGCCGGTAGGACACACTCGCTGACCGTGTTGATCGTCAGCGAGGTGCCCTGCGGGATGCCGAATCCGACCAGGATGACTGTGAAGAACAGCGACGCCAGGATGAGGTTGTGCACCGGCCCGGCGGACATGACGATGACCCGTTGCCACCAGGGCTTACGGTAGAAGACCCGGTCCTCGTCGCCGGGCTGGATATCGTCCAGAGCTGCGCCGCGTACCTCTTCGATCATCCGGCGCAGCCGGCCGTACGTACGCTGCTGACCGTCGGCCGCGCCGTCGAGTTGCCTGGCCGGCGGGATCATGCCGACGATGCGGATGTATCCACCCAGCGGAATCGCCTTGATGCCGTGCTCGGTCTCGCCGCGTTGCCGGGACCACAGCGTGGGGCCGAAGCCGACCATGAACTGGGGAACACGCATGCCGAACCTGCGCGCCCACATGAAGTGGCCGAGTTCGTGGAACCAGATCGAGAACAGCAGGCCGACGACGAAAAGCCCGATGCCCAGCACCGTCCAGAGGATGCCGCTCATGCGCTCGTCCGGCGGCCGGGACCGACCGGCGACACCCTAGCTACGCGCGACACTGTGCTCCCCTGCGATCAGAGCCCGCACCTGCTGGCGGGCCCACGATTCAGCCGAATTGACGTCGGACACCGACGTCGGGACGCCGAAGTCCGGCGCGCTATCGACGATACGCGCCACCGTGTCGACGATCCCGGTGAACGGCAGGTTCCCGTTCAGGAACCCGGCCACCGCCTCTTCGTTGGCGGCGTTGTAGACCGCCGGACGGCAACGCCCGGTACGCCCGACCGTACGAGCGAGTTCCACGGCCGGGAACGCCGCCTCGTCCAGTGGCTCGAAATCCCAGCCGCTGGCCGTGGACCAGTCCAGTGCCGGGGCTACATCGGGGAGCCGGTCTGGCCAGGTAAGGGCAAGAGCGATCGGCAGCTTCATGCTCGGCGGGCTCGCCTGCGCCAGCGTGGACCCGTCGACGAACTGCACCATCGAGTGCACGATGGACTGCGGATGTACGACGACCTCGATCCGGTCGTACGGAATCCCGAACAGGATGTGCGCCTCGATCACCTCCAGCGCCTTGTTGACCATGGTCGCGGAGTTGATCGTGATGACTGGTCCCATCGCCCAGGTGGGATGGGCCAGCGCCTGCGCGACGGTGACGTCGGCGAGGTCGGCTCGCGTACGGCCACGGAACGGTCCACCGCTGGCGGTCAGAATCAGTCGATCTACCTCGGGAGCAGACCCGCCGCGCAGACACTGCGCCAGAGCCGAGTGTTCGGAATCCACCGGCACGATCTGGCCGGGCTTGGCCCGGGCCAACACCAGGTCACCGCCGGCGATCAGTGATTCCTTGTTGGCCAAGGCGAGTCGGGATCCGGACGCCAGCGCGGCAAGTGTGGGTTCGAGCCCGATCGAACCGGTGATGCCGTTGAGGACGACGTCAGCGCCTCGTCCGGCGAGCTCGGTGGCCGCCTTCGGCCCGGCCAGGATCTCCGGAACCGCGTAGTTGCCGTGGGCATACCCCCGTCGCGTCGCCTCGGCGTAGAAGGCCAATTGCAGGTCCTGAGCCGCCGTGGCCCGGGCGACCGCGACGGTCTTCGCCCCGCTGTCCAGCGCTTGCTTGGCCAGGAGTTGCGGTTCGGTTCCACCTGCGGCGATCCCGCTGACCGTGAACCGATCCGGATGTTGCGCGATGACCTCGAGAGCCTGAGTTCCGATCGAGCCGGTGGAGCCGAGCAGAATCACTGTCCGCTGATCGCTCACAGGGCACAGTCTGGCCTACGGTCCGGTGCCGTACGGTTCGGTGCTACGGCCGGATGATGCACGTGATGCGATAGTCTTGACATCATGCGCACCACTGTGGCGATTGCGGATGAGTTGCTTGCTTCGGCAAAGTCCGAGGCGAGGCATCGGGGTCTCACCCTGGGTCAATACATCGAGCAGGCACTTCGTAGCCAGCTAGCCGGTCGAGCCAGCGGCACTCCTCCTGCCATTCCGGTTCGCCGAGGGGGCTCCGGCTTGCGGCCCGGGGTTGACGCCAGTTCCTATCGAACTCTTCTGCAGGCTATGGAGGAAGGTTTGCCTGTTGAGGACCTCAGGTGATCCTGCTTGACGTCAACATCGTGCTTGCAGCACATCGCGATGATCATCCGCACCATCCGCTGGTTCGCGCCTGGCTAGAACGGCTGGTCGCCGAGCAGCGCAGCTTCTGCGTGCCGGACGAGGTTTGGGCAGCCGTTATCCGCCTCGCAACCAACCGACGGGTGTTCGGCGATCCCAGTTCCTTGGACGAGGTGTTCGCCTTCGCCGACGCCGTACGGGCCCAACCGGGTCATCTGGTGTTGCGTTCTGGTCCCAGGCGTTTCGAGGTATTTCGGACCCTCTGCCACGACGGCCAGGCGGCCGGCGATCTCGTTCCGGATGCCTTCCTGGCCTCACTCGCCATCGAAAATGGGTGCGGCGTAGCCAGTCTGGACCGTGACTTCGCTCGCTTTCCCGGGCTGGCATGGGTTCAGCCGCGATAGCTTGCCATCGGCAGGGCCTGACCTGGGCCGGTCTGCGATGATGCTGCGGATAGGTACCCGGTCGAGAGGAATCCAGGTGAGCACCGCCAGCCAGCCAGGTCGCGAGATTGACACCGCCTCCTCATGGGACGACTACGTCCTCGAGCCGCATGAAAGGCCGGAGGACTGGGGCTGGCACCAGGAGTTCAAGGTGGTCCCCAGAGTCCTCGGGTGGCTGGCAGTCATCTCCCTGCTCTTGATGCTGGTGGGCAACCACACCGGCCGGGTCGAGAACCTGTGGGTGATCGGCACCGCCGCGGTCATCGTCGCGATCCTCGTCCGGGACGCGCTACGCCGCCGCAACGCCTGGCGTAACTGACCGACGACCTGCCAGCGGCATCGGGCGTCGAGCCGATCGCCGCCTTGGACCGATGTCCTAAACGACCGGGGACGCCCAGCCGCTGTGTGCTCGGTCGATCCGGTCGACGGTGAAGCTCAGCGTCTGGCGATATTCGACCCAGGCCAGGCCAGGCAGCCGCAGATGGGTCGACTCCTCGGGATGGGTGACCTGATACCCGGAGAGCCAGATGTAGGGAACGCTCACTCCGTCCATCGCCCGCGCCCACCGTGGGAAGTGGGCGGCCGCGGCAAGGATCTCCGCGTGGGCCGAGCCGGATCCGCGAATGCTGCTCGGCCGAATGTGTTCACCAGGAACCCAGTGCGCGCCGAGGTCAACGGTCATCCGGCGTACCCCCGGCCAGTGGATGATGCCGGGGAGCAGGCGTACCGGCTTGGGCCGAGGATCGTACCGATCGCGTACCCAGTCCCAGAACCAGCTCTTCGGCTGTTGTGCCGACGCGATGTCCCAGAGCTCATGGCAGGTTCGGCGTACGCCGTCGAGCTGCCCGTGGCCATCGGCAAGCGGCACGTCGTCGAGGTAGACCGCGATCAGATCGATGACCAGCGGATCGGCGTACCGGCGCGGCGTGAGGTCGATCGCATCCAACTCGGCGCTCGACAGCCCCCAGTTGCGCTCCGCATTCCAACGCCGGACATTCGCGAGCTGCTCGTCGAGGGGGATGAACAGGTCTGGCGGAGGCTCACCCCTCGGCTCCTGCACAGACAGCCCCTTGATTTCCGCGACGCCGCAGTCGGTCATTTCGCATGCTACTGGTCACGCGCCGGCCCTGCGGTTGACCGCGAGAGGGCCGGCCGAGAGGGTCAGCTCGTCGGCACACCGATCCAGGATCCGATCAGGTAGGTCAGACCAGCCGCGAGCAATCCCATTGTGAGCTGACGAAGTCCGCCCGACCACCATGGTCGGGCGGTGAAGCCGGCCGAGAGCACACCGGCGAAGAACAATCCGATCCCCCCGACTCCCACGGCGGCCCATACCTCGTCCAAGCCGAAAAGGTAGGGCAGCAGTGGAATCAGCGCCCCGACCGCGAAGCAGACGAAGGAGGACACTGCGGCAGTCCACGGTGAGGGCTTCTCATCGGGGTCCAGCCCGAGTTCGGCTCGGGCGTGCTCGCGTAACTCCAGCTCGGGATCGCGAGCCAATTGGGCGGCAACTTGTTCAGCGAGTGCGCGATCCAGTCCACGGCTGCGCCACAGCTCGACCAGCTCGGCGCGCTCCTCCACCGGATGCACCCGGAGCTCATTGCGTTCCTTGCTGACTTCGAGATCCAGCTGCTCGTTCTGCGTCGACACCGAGGTGTACTCCCCGAGCGCCATCGATATCGCGCCGGCGACCAGTCCGGCCACCCCGCCGAGGACGACGGTGCCGCTGGAGGCCGCCGCACCCAGGCCGGCCACGAGCGCGGTATTGGTGACCAGGCCGTCCATGGCGCCGAACACCGCCGCCCGAAGCCAACCGCCGGAGACGTCGGTGTGGCTGTGCGCGTGAGCCTCGGCTTCACTCATGTCTCTTGGATTGAATCTTCCCTTACTGAGGCGGCGAGCTGCCCGCAGGCGCCATCGATCTCGCGGCCTCTGGTGTCGCGCGCCGTGATCGGCACACCGTGTCCTCGTACGGCCTCGACGAACCGGTCCTGGGCATGCGGCGAGCTGGCATCCCACTTGCTGCCCGGAGTGGGGTTCAGTGGGATGACGTTGACGTGCGTCAGTCGTCCGGACAACAGGCGGCCGAGTTGATCGGCGCGCTGCACGGAATCGTTCACGTCGCGGATCAGGGCGTACTCGATGGAGACCCGGCGTCCGGTGACGTCGGCGTAGCGCCAAGCCGCGTCCAGAACCTTTCGTACGGGCCAGCGGGTGTTGACGGGCACCAGCGTGTCCCGCAGTTCATCGTCAGGGGCATGCAGACTCACCGCCAGGTTCAGTGGCAGCCCTTCGTCGGCCAGCCGGTCAATGGCCGGAACCAGGCCGACCGTCGAGACGGTGATTCCGCGCGCCGACATGCCGAGCCCGTGCGGGCTCGGGGCGAGTATCCGGCGGATCGCAGTCAGGACGCGATTGTAGTTGGCCAGCGGCTCGCCCATACCCATGAAGACGATGTTGGACAGCCGACCCGGTCCGCCGGGCAGTTCCCCGGCACGCATCGCCTTGGCCGCCCAGACCACCTGGTCCACGATCTCCCCGGCCGAAAGGTTTCGGGTCAACCCGCCCTGGCCGGTGGCACAGAACGGACACGCCATGCCGCAGCCGGCCTGGCTGGACACGCACAGAGTGGCCCGGTCGGGATAGCGCATCAGGACGCTCTCGATCAGGGTGCCGTCGAATGCCCGCCACAGGGTCTTACGCGTGGTGCCCCGATCCGCGAGCCGTTCGTTGATCGGCGTCAACAGCGCCGGCAAGAACTCGGCACCCAACCCTTCTCGGTCGCTGGTGGGTACGGCGGTCAGCTCCTGGCCAACCGGGGCATGGAAGTAGTGCCGGGACAACTGCTCGGCTCGGTAGGCCGGATGACCTGCGGCCGCCACGGCGGCTCGGACCTGATCGACGGTGAGGTCGGCGAGATGCCGCGGCGGCTTGGCTGCACGTGGTGGCGTCCACACCAACGGCAGGGGGAGTGAGGTTGCGGTCATGTCCTGGCCATGGTCGCACGCACAGCGCCGTGCACGTCGGCACGTTGCGGACACGGCAGACTGAGGCGGTGGACAGCGAGCCGGTCGGTGTCGGGCCGTGGCCTGGAGCGGTCCCGGAGGATCCGCGGCTGGACCCCGAATTGCTCGTCCAAGGCGATCGGCGCAACGTCGTGGACCGCTACCGATACTGGTCGGTCGAGGCCATCGTGGCCGATCTCGACCGACACCGGCATCCTTTCCACGTTGCGATCGAGAACTTCGCCCACGATCTGAACATCGGGACAGTCGTACGGACGGCGAACGCTTTCCTGGCCGCGGAGATACATATCGTCGGCCGGCGGCGCTGGAACCGCCGCGGCGCCATGGTCACCGACCGGTATCAGCACATCCGCTATCACCCAGACGCTCATGCGCTGGCCCACTGGGCAGGCCAGGCTCAGCTGCCGGTGGTTGCTATTGACAACCTGCCGGGCGCGGTCGCGTTGGAGACCGCCGTGCTGCCCCGCGAGTGCGTGCTGCTCTTTGGTCAGGAGAGTGGCGGACTCAGCGAATCGGCCCGGTCATCGGCAGCAGTGGTCTGCTCGATCGCGCAGTACGGGTCGACGCGGTCCATCAACGTCGGGGTCGCCTCGGGCATAGCCATGCACGCCTGGATCCGGCAGCACGCCGCACCCCAGGACTGACGTACGGGCCCGCTTCAGACGCTCAACGGCGGAACAAAGGCAGTCAGCAGGAGGTAGGCCACCGCGGCCGACGGCAGGAGCGAGTCCATCCGATCCATCAGGCCGCCGTGTCCGGGCAGCAGGGTGCCCATGTCCTTGATGCCCAGATCACGCTTGACAATCGATTCGCCGAGATCCCCGAGAGTCGCGGTCGCGGCGATGGCCGCGCCGAAGACGATCCCCTGCCACCAGACGCCGCCCAGAGCCATCCCGACCATCAGGATGCCGGCGATCATGCAGGCCAGGACCGATCCGGCCAGGCCCTCCCAGGACTTCTTCGGACTGACGGTTCGCGACAACGGGTGCTTGCCGAACAGCACCCCGGCGACATATCCCCCGACGTCGCTACAGACCACGGTGAGGATGAACGCGACGATCCGGGCGGCGCCGTCGTCGGGACGCAGCATCAGCACCGCGAAGCAGGCCAGCAACGGCACGTAGACCGTGATCAATACCGCGGTGGAGGCGTCGCGGAAGTAGCCGACCGGGCCGTCGGACAGCCGCCACACCAGACCGGCCAACACCGTCAGCATGGTGCTGACCGCCAGGCCGCC
>JACCTM010000231.1 GCA_013812385.1 Geodermatophilaceae bacterium
TGACTGGAGAACGCCAGCCGAGGCCATGTTCGAACTACTCTCAAGACCAGCCTGACCAACTGCGGTGCAACAACCGCTTGGATCCGCCCACCGTGACATCGAAAAAGGAGACTGGGAAGCGTTCCACCACCGCGAAAGGATCTGGCTCCGCCCACCCCAAAGCCTCGACACGAACCGCCCACCCGGGATCAACCACACCCACCGGACCACCACCACCCCGAGCCGACTGGCCACCAGGCGCGGACGGCGGACCCGGCCCGTAAGCCGGTGCGGCTCTGGGTCGATGGACACCCAAGAGGACGTCAAGGCCTCAGCGGCGCCGTACCGGCATCGAGAGACCGACGATCGTGAGCCCTGGCGCGGGCTGACTGTGGTCGACGTTGGCGCAGCGTCGTCATGCTGCTCAGGTCCATGACGCCGACTGCAGCCTCATCTAGTCGAAGAAGACAACGGCCGCCCAAAGAAGCTGGCGCGCTGGCGCGCACTCCCTTTCAGAGAGTGGCGTTGGCTACCGGGACGTCGAAGACCTCGCACCAGATGAGGACGGTGACCGGGTCGAGTCCGCCGCCAGGAAGGGCGCTGGTCCGGATCTCGTAGTTCTGATCGCCGACGGTCCCCTTCAGGTCGCCGAGCAGCGTGCCGCCATCAGGCACAGACGCGTTCGCACCGGGGACCACGTACACGTCGTAATCCGGGCCGGACTCGACGGAGAACTGCTCGAACCGGACGATCAGCGATCCGTCCTCGAGCTGGATCAACCGGGCCACCCCCGCGGCGTCGTGATCGATCCCGACGAACTGTGCCGTAGCGACTTCAACCGGGCCCGCCGGTGCCGGGGGCGGGGGTGGCGCCGGCGACGAGCCTGCCGGCGGGGACGAGTCGGTGCTCGTCTCCGGTGCCGTCGAAACAGTGGGCGCCGCGGCGGCGTCTAAACCCTCTGGGGCGGCTTCGCTCACAGTGGATGACACGTAGGACGGCAGCACAGCGACGGCCACTGCGGCGACCAGTGGAACCAGCCCGGCCAACTGGCCCGCCCATCCCCGCCGGGTGAGCCGCGCAACACCGACGAGCGCGGCCCCGGTGAGCGCGCCGGCGGCGATCCCGAACCCCACCGCTTTCGAACTTCCGGCGCCCGAGACGACCGCACCGATATGCGTGACGGCCCAGAAGGCGACGAAGGCGCCGATCAGGAGGTACGGCAGCCAGCCCCATCGCGGCCAGCTGACCCGAGCCCTCGTCGGACCGGTGTGGCCACCCGACGCGTCTGGTGAGGGCTCGTCGGTGCCACCGGACGAGGCCGGTACCTCCGACGTACCGGCCTGGTCCTCGACGGGGGTGGAGTGTCTGGTCACCCGGGCGAGCGTCCCACGGCCGGGAGCGTGAAGCGGTGACGTCTTGGTGACTACTCTGGGTCGCATGTGCGGCATCATCGGCTACGTAGGGATGAAGTCCGCGGAGGACATCGTTCTCGAGGGTCTGCGGCGGATGGAGTACCGCGGGTACGACTCTGCCGGCATCGCGCTGGTGACAGCGGGGGGGCTAGAGATCGCCAAGAAGGCTGGCAAGCTCGCGAACCTCGAGAAAGTGCTTGCCGATCAGCCGATGCCTGCGGCCACGACCGGCATGGGTCACACACGCTGGGCTACGCATGGCCCGCCGGTGGATCGCAATGCGCACCCGCATGTCTCGGGCGATGGCAAGGTCGCAGTGGTTCACAACGGCATCGTCGAAAACTTCGCCAGACTGCGGGGGGAACTAGAGCGGCAGGGTGTGGAGTTGACATCCGACACCGACACCGAGGTGGTCGCGCATCTGTTGAGCGCAGCGCACGCTTCGGGAACGGGCCCCGAGAACGACCGGTTGGCCGCGGCCATGCGAACTGTCTGCCTCCGACTCGAGGGTTCATTCAGCTTGGTGACAGTGCACGCAGACCACCCTGGACAGGTCGTCGGGGCCCGGCGTAACCAACCATTGGTGGCCGGCATCAGGGAAGGAGAGTACTTCCTCGGTAGTGATGTGTCGGCCTTCATCGCGCACACCCGGGACGCCCTTGAACTCGGTCAGGACCAAGTTGTCACCCTTGACGTGGAGCACGGGGTCACGGTCACCGACTTCGCGGGTACGCCGGTGCAGCCCAGACGCTTTCATGTCGATTGGGACGCTGCCGCCGCAGAGAAGGGCGGCTACCCCTGGTTCATGCTCAAGGAGATCGACGAGCAGCCGGCTGCCATCGCCGACACTCTCCGCGGCCGCTTGTCCGACACCGGCCGGATTGTTCTCGACGAGGTGCGACTGTCCGATGAGGACCTCCGTGACATCGACAAGGTCTTCATCGTCGCCTGTGGAACCTCCAATCACGCTGCGATGGTGGCGAAATACGCGATCGAGCACTGGACCCGGCTGCCCTGCGAGGTCGAGCTGGCCAGCGAGTTCCGCTACCGCGATCCGGTGCTCGACCGCTCGACATTGGTGATCGCGATCAGCCAGAGCGGCGAGACCATGGACACGTTGATGGCCTTGCGGCACGCCAAGGATCAGCAGGCCCGGGTCCTGGCAATCTGCAACACCAACGGCTCGACGATCCCCCGAGAGTCCGACGCGGTCCTCTACACGCGGGCCGGCCCTGAAGTGGCGGTGGCGTCAACCAAAGCCCTTTTGGCTCAGCTGGCCGCCTGTTATCTCGTTGCCCTCTACCTCGCCCAAGCGCGCGGGACCAAGTATGCCGACGAGATCGCCGCGATCGTCGCTCAGCTGAACAAGCTGCCCGACGCCGTGGCCGAGACACTGGGCCGGATGGATCAGGTACGTGCGATCGGGCGGGAACTGGCAAAGGAACCCACCATCCTGTTCGTCGGGCGCCATGTCGGTTACCCCGTGGCCCTCGAGGGTGCGCTGAAGCTGAAGGAACTGGCCTACATCCATGCCGAGGGATTCGCGGCGGGCGAGTTGAAGCACGGCTATATCTCCCTCATCGAGGAAGGCACCCCAGTGGTGGCAGTGGTCCCCGCGCGGGGCCCGAACAGCGTGCACAGCAAAGTGATCAGCAACATCCAGGAGATGCGGGCACGCGGTGCCAAGACCATCGTGATCGCCGCCGACGGCGACGACGAGGTCGCGCCGTACGCCGATCACCTGATCCACGTCCCGATGACACCGACCCTGCTCGCCCCGGTGCTGACCACCATCCCCATGCAGGTCCTCGCCTGCGAGATCGCCGACACCCGAGGCTTGGATGTCGACCAACCTCGCAATCTGGCCAAGTCCGTCACGGTTGAGTAGCGCTCACTCTCATGCCACGAGTGTCCGCAGCCACAGCCCCGTGATCGTCGGGGTCGGGATCGACGTCGTACCCGTCGAGCGCTTCGACCGCGCCCTGATCCGTACGCCGAGCATGCGGGCCAAGTTGTTCACCGAGGTCGAACAACTCAACGCCTCGGGGCGGCCGCGGCATGCCGAATCTCTGGCAGCCCGCTTCGCGGCGAAGGAGGCACTGGCCAAGGCCCTCGGAGCACCCGGCGGTCTGGCGTGGACCGACGCGGAGGTGCATGCCGATGACGATGGCGACCCCCGCTTGGAGATCACCGGGACGGTGGCCGCTCGGGCCGCCGCACTCGGCGTGACCCGGCTGCACTTGTCCATGTCACATGACGGGGGAATCGCGTCAGCGGTGGTCATCGCTGAGGGCGAGCCGCCGCTGTGACCCGTTGTGCGGGGGCGGCACGGGTGATCGGTCTGTAATGGTGATCGGTTTGTACGAGGTGGCCGCGGTGCGGACGTCCGAGCAGGCGCTGATGCGCACGCTGCCAGACGGCGCGCTGATGGATCGAGCCGGTGCGGGGCTCGCGGCGTACTGCAGTCGTTGGCTCGGGCGGGCGTACGGCGCACAGGTGGTCGCCTTGATCGGTCCGGGTGACAACGGCGGAGACGCACTGTTGGCTGCTGCACACCTTGCCCGCCGTGGAGCCGCTGTGGTGGCGGTGGCACTGCAGGCGGACCGACTGCACTCGCGCGGGGCCGCGGCGTTGCGTCGTGCCGGCGGACAAATTCGCTCACTGAGCGTTGACTCTGAGCTGAAAGGGCTTGTCGGGCAAGCCGACCTGATTCTCGACGGGATCGTGGGTATCGGGGCGACCGGTGAACTGCGTGCCCCGGCCGACGACGTCGTCGAGGTGGCCAACGACGCACCGGGCCTGCGGGTGGCGGTGGACGTGCCCAGCGGAGTCCATCCGGACACCGGTGTCGTGGACGGACCGGCGTTCCGGGCCGATCGAACCGTCACGTTCGGGGCGATCAAGCTCGGCCTCACCGTGGGCGATGGCCGTGAGCACGTTGGTGACCTCGAGGTCCTGGACCTGGGGTTGGCTCCTCATCTCCCCGAACCGCGAGCGTGGCAGCTGACCGATGGCGATGTTGCGGGTCTCTTGCCCCGGGCGGGCCACGGCGACGACAAGTACAGCGGCGGCATTCTCGGGGTTGCCGCCGGATCGGCCGACTACCCGGGTGCGGCGGTGCTCAGCGTCGGAGGCGCACTTCGGGTGCGATCGAGCCTGGTCCGGTACGTCGGACCAGCTGCCTACGCGGTGAGCACCGCGTATCCGGAGGCAGTGTGCGCCGATGCGGCGCCGATCGAGGCCGGCCGGGTCCGGGCCTGGGCGGTCGGTCCGGGTCTGGGCCGCGACAAGCGTGCTGCGCAGGTTCTCACCGACGTCCTGCGGATGGACGTACCCGTCGTCGTGGATGCCGACGGTCTGCGGCTGCTGGCCCGGCGCCGGGAGCTGCTACAACGTCGATCGTCGGCGACCGTGCTGACGCCGCACGACAAGGAGTTCGAGGACTTCGGCGTACCGCTGAGCGCTGATCGGGTCGGCGCGGCGACCGAGCTCGCGACCCGGCTCGGCGTCACCGTGCTGCTCAAGGGCGCGGCCACGGTCGTCGTCGAGCCTGGTGGGCGCACGTACGTCAATGCGAGTGGCACCCCGGCCCTGGCGACGGCCGGAACCGGCGACGTGTTGACCGGAATTATCGGGTCCCTGCTCGCCGCCGGGCTGCCTGCGGGCCTGGCCGCCGCCGTCGGGGCGCACCTGCACGGCCGTGCAGGACAGCTCGCCGCGCGCGGCGGAGCGCTCCTGGCCACCGACGTGATCGGCGCGATTCCGGCTGCCCGCGACAGCGTGGCTGACTGAGCTCGGCGCCCGGCTTGCGTCCACGATCGGCGCACCCACGGGCCGTGCTTGGGTTCCGCCGGGGGCCCCACGCCGTCAGAGGTAGCTGGCAACCTGCGTGCCATGAGTGAGAAGACCCAGTTCACCCCGTTTCCGGTCTCCGGCACTGCGATCGATCAGATCTCGACGGTCGGCGGGACTGTGCGCATCGATGTCGAGCAAGGGGGTTGCTGTGGTTGGACTTGGGCGTTCAGCCGACGTGAGCCGGCTTCTTCCGACGAAATTTTCGGCTGCCCCGGCGCCGTGCTGCTGTGAGCGCGGCTGCGTTAGCGCTACTGGCAGAGGGGCGTCTCGACTACGGCGCACAGCTGATGCCACCGCGATACCGGGTGTTGGGTACCCGGGGCGAGCGCTGCCCGTGTCGCCGGTCCTTCGGTCACCCGTGGCCAGGTCGCGGCCAGCCGGACTGCCGTGCCGCCACACCGATGCCTTGGGACGTTCCGAACGCCCGAGGGACCTCGGCATGAACACGGAGCAGTGATGTGCGGATACCTGCAGTTTCGACCATATTTCTGCCGGTGTTCGCACATCGCCGGCGGCGGCCGATA
>JACCTM010000248.1 GCA_013812385.1 Geodermatophilaceae bacterium
CGAGCAGCCCATTCAAGCACCACATCCGCGACCAGGACTGCGTCGTGATCGGTGGTCAAGCGCAGTGCCTGCCCGGTGGCCCGGCTGATGTCGATCCGATGCATCCACGGGTCGCGGGTGAGGATCGTGTCGATCAGGAATCCGAAGGTCCACGTCTCCGAGGCTCCGCCCACGTCCTGCTGGTCGGGCATGCTGCGGCGTCGGATCAAGCCGGGCGTACGACGCCGAGCCTGCGCGGCGCGTGGGCCGACTACCCGGAAACGGTCGATCACCTCTTGAACGGACAGGGCAGCATTCTTCTCGACCTGAACGGCGGTGAGCGCGTCGATCGGTATGCCGCCGCGCTTCTTGGCAGCATGTTGCTGGCGAATCATCTCCCGGACGGAGGCAGCCATCTCGGCCATCCCGAGGACGTGGCCGGCCATCGCTCGTACGTCCCAATCGGGACACTCGGTAGGCCGCATCCAGTCGCGGTTGTCCAGGTCCGCCAGCATGGTCGTGAACCGCTCGTACTCAGTCGCGGCCAGCTGCATGAGCACGGCTCGATCCAGGGTCGAGGTTCGCGGCCGGGTCGTGGTCGGGTCGGCAGGTCGCGTCGTTCGGGTCATGATCTTCTCCATCTTCTCCGTTTCAGCGGGGTAGCCCTACGTGGTCGGCAAACATGTCCATGGCGTCATCGAGCAGCCGCACCCACCGGTCCCCGCCGGGGTCGTTGGCCTGCTGGGCGTTGATCAGTCCCCCGATCAGTGCGGTGAACAGATCGAACTGGTCCAGGTCCTCGACCCCGAAGCGGGCCAGATGAGCTCGGCCGCGCTCGAACACCTCGACCGACGGTGCGTAGGACTCCGGGCTGGGCACAAAGCCGGGGATCGTGCGCTGGTTCATCAGCTGATGCCGGGCCGGATCGGCGATGGCGAAGTCGAGGAACGTACGGGCGATCTGTTTCAGCGCGGATCGCGGGTCCGCCGAGAGCGTCGGCTCGACGTCGTCGACAACAGCGAGGTAGTCCGACCAGGCCTGTCCGAACATCGCGTCGTAGATGTCGTTCTTCGACCGAAAATAGGAGTACAGCGAGGGCGCCCGCATCCCGATCCGGTCGGCGACGTCTCGCAGGGTCAGATCAGCCACGCCTTTGTCGCGGGCGATCTCCCAGGCAGCCTGGAGAATCTCCGTACGGGTGGCCTTCCGACGTTCGGCTTGTCTATCGCGAACCGGTGCGTCTAACACAATTAGGAGACTGCATCACCTGGATGAGATCTGTCAAGGCACTCGGCTGTGGTAGCGCTCGTCTCCTCCGTTTCTCAGACCGGCGGAGGCAGCGTTTCACCGCGGCGCAGTGCCGCGATGCGCTGGTGCACATCGAGGATGTGCAGCGTCTCCGGCTCGGTGGGGCGCAGGATCTGCTGGTAAGCGGAGATCCCGTCAGCCCGGCTCCTACGGGCCACGGCGTACGCGGCCACCGCCCTGACCGGCAGCGACTCGTCGTCGAGCCGGTCGAGTACAGCCCGCTCGGCCAACGCCCGGGTCTGCCGGTCGTCGTTGCCGTGGCCCCCGATCCGGCCGATCAGTGCGGTGGCCGCCCGACAGCGGACCGTGGGGTTCGGATGGATAAGCAGAGAAATCAGTAACGCGCTGATCCGTGGATCATGGATGTCGGCCACATCTTCGATGTCGCTCGGCTCAAGGCGACCAGCCAAGTGGTCGACGTAACGATGCGGGCAGGCCCGGGCCACAGCCCGGCGGGCTGCGGCCTGGGCGTCGACGGCACTGGCCCCGAGGCCGTTGAGCAGCCGGGCGTGTTCGTGCGGTCCCGCGCTTGAGCTGCGATAGAGCTCCAGCACCCGGTCCACGGCCGGCGCGCCGAAGGCACCGAGGGCACGCATGGCGCTGCGACCTTCGGCGTACCCGCCGCTCTCGGTTCTATAGACCTCGGCAATCGCAGCGTCTATGCGGCGGGTCAGATCGTCGGCCGGCGAGTCGGTGCTCATGGCACGTTCACCTCCCACCCATCCGGTCGCAGGCGCGGGCTAGCTTTTCGGTGTGCGAATCGGAATTGTCATCCTGCCGGAATTGCGACGCGCTGAGCTGGTTCGTCGATGGGGGCTGGCTGAGGCCTACGGCTTCGACCATGCGTGGACCTACGACCATCTCGGCTGGCGCACCCTGGTCGATTCGCCGTGGTACTCCGCAGTTCCTACCCTGAGTGCCGCGGCGATGGTGACGTCGCGAATCCAGCTCGGAACCTTCGTTGCCTCACCGAACTTCCGGCACCCGGTTCCTTTCGCCCGCGAGTTGACCGCCCTGGACGACCTGTCCGAGGGCCGGTTGCTGCTGGGCATCGGGTCCGGCGGAATTGGTTACGACACTGCCGTTCTCGGCGAGCCGGACCTGCCGTTGTCGGCTCGTACGGACCGCTTCGTCGAGTTCGTGGAGTTGCTGGACAGCCTGCTCACCCAGAGCAGGACGACTTGGACCGGGACTCATTACTCCGTGGTCGAGGCGCGGGTCATCCCGGGTTGCGTACAGGCTCCCCGGATTCCATTCGTGGTGGCGGCCAACGGTCCTCGGGCGATGAGACTTTCCGCCCGGTACGGGCACGGCTGGGCGACCAGCGGGAATCCGAACCGGGCCGAGGGCACCGACTGGTGGGACGCACTGGCTGGTGTCTGCCGCCGGTTCACCGACGTGCTGGCCGAGGAAGGTCGCGATCCGGCCACCATGCCGCGCTACTTGCAGGTGGACGCTGGGCCGGTGTTCTCCATGTCATCGGTGGAGTGCTTCCGGGATGCCCTCGGCCGGGCTGCCGAACTGGGCTTCACCGACGTCGTGACGCACTGGCCGCGAGCCGACGGTCCGTACGCCGGCTCGGAACAGACGTTGGAGCACATTGCCGCCGAGGTCCTAGCCAGCACGAAACCCCGCGAGCATGGAGCCGTGACCACATTTCAGGCCGAATAGTGATCACAGCTCCATGATCGCGGGTGAAGTATCGGTCCGTTCGCCGGCGAGCACGAAACGACCGTCGGTGAGCTGCCCGACCAGGCCGTCGAGCAGTAGGGAGTCCAACGCCCGGTTCCGTTGCGCACCATCAGCCCAGGCGCCGTCGAGGTCGCCGATGCTGACTGGCTCCGACGTGGTGCGCAGGACGTCGAGCAGCAGTCCCCGCACCTGACGGTCGGTGCCCTCGAACCGCTGGGACCGGCGCCTCGGTCCGGCATGGGCCGGCGCACCGGCCAGCTGCCACGCGCAGTCCGGCCGGATCGGGCAGGCCGGGCAGTCTGGAGCGGCCGCCGTACACACCAGCGCCCCCAACTCCATCACCGCCACGGAGAACACCGCGGCCCGGGCCGGCTCGGCGGGCAACAGCAACTCCATCTTCGCCCGGTCGGCCGCGGCCACGCTCGGACCGGCCTGCGCCCGACCGTGTACGGCACGGGCCAGCACTCGTCCGACATTGGTGTCCACCACTGGCGTTCGGGCACTAAAGGCGAAGGCCGCGACCGCACGTGCTGTGTACGCGCCGATCCCGGGCAGCGACTCCAAGTCTTCGACGGCCGACGGTACGTTGCCGGCGAAGCGGGTGACGACCTGCTGGGCTGCCGCGTGTAGCCGCATGGCGCGCCGGGGATAACCGAGCTTGCCCCAAGCGCGTACCGCCTCGGCCGGCGAATCGTCTGCCAGCGCGGCGGGGCTCGGCCAGCGCGCCATCCATGCGGTCCACATCGGAAGTACGCGGACCACCGGAGTCTGTTGCAGCATCACCTCGCTGACCATGACTGCCCACGCCGAAACGCCACTGTGGCGCCAAGGGAGGTCACGCGCCGCGCCGGCGTACCAGTCCAGTACGCGCTGGGGTTGCAGCGCCCCGATGTCGGCGTACTGCGTTGCCGTTGTGGGCACTTGGCGAGTCGGGGTCGCTAGCGGAGGGGAGATCATCACCGAACACTCTCGCACGACCACGGCGTGGGAGAGCCGGTCTCGGCTCCACCGCAGATACCGTCGCAAGATGTTCAACCCGATTGGCCGGTTGCCCTCCCAGGTCTACTGGCGACGGCGAGTCCTGTTGATCGGTCTCGTGCTGATCGTCAGCTTCGCCGCGGGGTGGGTCTTCATCGGCGGTGCTTCCGGAGACCCGGACGGGACGCAGACTGCCGGATCGACTGTGAGCACAGCCCGGCCGCCGCTGGACGAGCAGGCCATTCCCGGCCTCGAGCAGGTCCTGCCCAGCCTTGTTCCCCCAGCACCGGCTGCCTCGAGTACGCCGGCCGCAGGGTCGACCCCGCCGCCCGGATCCGCCCCGTCGCCGATTCCCGCGCCGGCACCGGATCCGGCGCCGATCGAGCCGGGACCGTGTCCGGACGAAGCGATCGGGCTGACCGTGGGGTCGGAGTTCCCTGAGTACGCCGCCGGCAGCAAGCCGCTGCTCGGCCTGAACGTCACCAATCTCGGCGCCGTACCGTGTCTTCGCGATCTTGACCTGGCGCTGCAGGTCTGGGGCCTGTTCGCCGCGGACGGGACTCGGCTGTGGGGCAGCAGCGACTGCTACCCCGAACCGTCGGTCCCGAATGTGGTGCTGCTGCAGCCGGGTCAGGTCGCGACGTTCACCATCATCTGGTCGGGTCTGACCAGCGAGCCGACCTGCTCGGTTGATCGGGATGCGCTCGGTCCGGGCAC
>JACCTM010000262.1 GCA_013812385.1 Geodermatophilaceae bacterium
GCGTTCAAGGCGGCGCCTCGCCGGAGCGCGTCGACGGCCCAGCGGGTCAGGTTGCAGTCGACCCGTACGGCACGGCGAGCCCAGAGTTCGTCGTGGGTGATGAATTCGTCCGGATGTGGACCTCGGCTCTGGCGCACTGCCACAAGCGGTTCGAAGGCACCCGGCCGCTGTATCGGAAGGATCCCTCAGGCGGCATCGGCGCCTTCACCCCGGACAGCTTCCCGGTCTTCGACACCTTCCGCGACAACGCCTACGTCATCGCCGATTCCAACCACGGTTACAAGATGAACGGGGTCGGTGACCTGGTCGCCGGTGAGCTGCTCGGCGAGACCTCCGCGCTGCCGGAGCCGTTCCGGTTCTCCCGGTATGCCACCGGCAAGCTGCACCCGGTCAGTAACTCCCCGTTCCCCTGGAGCTGACGTGCGGCGTGTTCCGCGGGCGGTGCTGTGCGTCCAGCACCAGGACGACTGCCCGCCCGGGTACGTCGGACAGCGACTGGTCGACCTAGGCGCGGAGATCGACGTCGTCGATGCGCGACAGGGCCGGCTGCCCGACCCGCGGGCGTACGACCTCGTCGTCTCCCTCGGGTCCGACGATTCGGCGCACGACGACGCGGTGCCCTATCTCAGCCCGGAGCGGGAAGTGCTCGAGACCGCGATCCGCGCCGAGATACCGGTCTTCGGGATCTGCTTCGGTGCCCAGTTGCTCAGCCGGGTTCTCGGCGGCTCGGTCGCGGCGCTGCCTGACGGTCCGGAGATAGGTTGGCTGGCAGTGCATACGGCCGATGCGGAGCTGGTCGACGAGGGTCCCTGGCTGATCTGGCACCTGGACGCGATGACCGTGCCCCCTGGTGCGGTGGCGCTCGCCTGGACCGGCCGGGCAACTCAGGCCTTCTCCGCCGGGTGCACCGTTGGCGTGCAGTTCCATCCCGAGGTGACCATCGCGTCGGCGGAGGTCTGGGCGGCGCACTATGGAAGCCATCTCGCCGCGCTCGGGATCGATCCGGACGCGTTGCTGGACGAGATCCGGGGACGTGACTCCGAGTCCCGTCGCCGAGCGCACGAGCTGACCGACCGCGTGCTCGAGCGTCTCGGCTTCTCCGTCCTCGAAGCGGCGGGACGTCCGTAACGCTGGCCGCCTTGCTCAGGTCTGGCAGGTCGGGCACCAGTAGGTGGTCCGGGCGTATGGCACGTGTCCCTGCTCCCCTCGTTCGATCCGGGTGCCGCAGCGTCGACAGGGGCGTGGGTCGCGCTCGAAGATCCAGTGCGTCTCACCGCGCCGCCGACTGCCGGTGGTGGACTGCTCGGGGTGGTCGCGATTGCCGATCATCAGACGCCGGATCCGGTCGACCAGACTCGTCAGGGCGGTTGGCTCGATGTCGGCGACCCGGCGTTGCGGCCTGATCGCGGCGAGAAAGAGCCCTTCGGTCCGATAGAGGGTTCCGATGCCCGCGAGATTTCGCTGATCCAGCAGGGCCACCCCGATCTCGGCGGCGTTGTGGAGGCTCAGCCTGCGTACCGCCTCGTCCAGATTCCAGTCCGGGCCGAGCAAGTCGGGCCCCAGATGCCCGACCAGCGAGTCCTCAGCGGCAGTCGGGACGTAGGCGAGGTCGTGCAGCCGGTAGCCGACGCACTCCCACCGCTGGGTCGACAACACCGCGCGTACGGCAAAGGCGGGACCGCCCCGCCAGCGCTGACCGGGGGTGTGGATGCGCCAGCTGCCATCCATCCGGAAATGGCTGTGCAGCGTGTGGCCATCGGTGAAGCGGAACAGCATGTGCTTGCCGCGGGCGACCACCTCGGCGGCGGTATGTCCGGATAGATCGAGGGTCGCGAGTTGCGGAACCCGCAGCTCACCTCGGATCAGTGTGTGACCAGCCAATGCCCGGTTCATCCGCTGCGCGGCGAGCCAAACCGTGTCACCTTCGGGCATTGGCTCATTGTCCCTGAAAGGCCGGTCAGTGATCTCCGGATCGGGGGCTGAGGAACCCTTTCCGCATTCACCTCGCGCTTCAACTGATTAACGCATACATTATCGGTAAGCCAACGTATGCAGGAGCGGGTTTTCTTGATGCGTCCAGATCTGTGGAAGCGACGTCGCACCGGCGCCGCCATCCTCGTGGGTCTGGCTATTTCCTCGCTCATGGAAGGCTCCTCTGCCAGCGGCGCCTCGGCGTCACCGGAGCGGATCCTGGCCAGTCCAAGCTACGCGTCCGTCCCAGAGGTGGCAGCAGGCGTCGAGGCCAACCGGCTCGGCCCCCCATCGGTGAAGGTTCCCGACAACGGCAGCGTGGGTAAAGGCACGTTGCCGCCGCCGCCGACCACCACGACCGTGCCCGTCTCCGAGGTCACCGACCTCGGTATACCGGATGTTGCGCTGCAGGCCTACCGCTCGGCCATGGCCGGTATGGACAGAGCCGACCCAGATTGCCGGATCGACTGGTCCCTCATTGCAGGTATCGGCCGGGTCGAGAGTGACCACGGGCAGTACGGCGGGCGTCGCCCAGCCACCGACGGGACGGTCGCACCGCCCATTGTGGGCATCCCATTGGACGGCCGGGACGGCGTGGCGCTGATCCGGGACACCGACGAGGGCCGACTCGACTTCGACACCACCTACGACCGCGCGGTCGGGCCGATGCAGTTCATCCCGGGCACATGGTCGGCCTTCGCGGACGCTGACGGTGACGGCAACGGCGTTGCGGACCCGCACAACCTCTACGACGCCGCACTGGCGGCGGCGAAGTACCTGTGCTCGGGTCCGGGCGACCTATCCGCTGAGCCTGGCCAGCGCTCGGCGGTCTTCCGCTACAACCACTCCGAGTCCTACGTCGACCTCGTCCTGGCCTATGCCCAGGCGTATGCCGCCGGAGTCAAGCCGAGCGGTCCTCCGCCCCAGCCCGCCGGACCGCTGCCGACCGTCCCTGACGAGCCGATCACCGACCCCGCCCACCCAGGAGACCCACTACCGGGCGGTTCGAGCGGGGTGCCGACGACCCCACCGCCGACTGAAACGACGGAGCCGACTGAAACGACGGAGCCGACTGAAACGACGGAGCCGACGGAGCCGACGGAGCCGAC
>JACCTM010000282.1 GCA_013812385.1 Geodermatophilaceae bacterium
ACCGAACGCCTTCGATGGGACGTCGGATTGCGCTGCGGTCGTGCACAGCAGGTACTCCCTGACCTTCGCCAGGCGTACGAGGAGAACCTGCTCGACGAGGAGCTGGCTGAATTGCTCAGCAGGGCAACCTATTTGGCGGGGGACCAACAGGCAGCGATAGATCTGCTCCGACGCTTCCGCCGGCGATTGTCAGACGAGCTCGGACTCGATGCTGGCCCGCGCATTGAGGTGACTGAACGGGCCATTCTTCGTCACGAGCTCCGAATACCCGAAGAGCAAGAGGTCCTTGGCGGTTCGTGGACGGCCGCTGTGATCGACCGGCCAGAAGTCGTCAGCCGTCTAGATCAGGCCCTGCGGTTGAACCAGGTAGTGGCCTTGGTGGGCGAGCCCGGAATCGGAAAGTCCACCCTGATCGGTGGCTTTCAGCTGCCGGGTCACCGTGTATTGCGGGTTCGCTGCGCAGCCAGTGCCGCACCGCTCAGGCTCGTACATGATCTGCTCGCGTCCTTGGCGCAGGGACCCTCCGACGCCGCCGCGTGGGCTTCACTCCGCTCCGCTCTGAAGCGATGGCAGGCTGGCATCCCTGACCCGATCGGAGCTTCTCTCCTTGCGGAGGATCTGCTGGCCGATCTCGTCCGAGCCGAGCCGACCCTGATTTGCATCGACGATGCTCATCATCTGGACCCGACCAGCGCCGAGGCGATCTCTAGGGCGGTTGTTCCGGTCGGATCGGCTCGGTTGCTGTTGGTTTCGCCACGGCCCACGTCCTCGGTGCCTGGCGAAGTAGTGGGCGCAGAACCGACCGGTATGGAGTCACCCCTCATCCCAAACGTGGTCGTCGAGATGCCGCCGCTCCCCGAGCAGTTCTCGCGACAGGTGCTCGCGCGGCTCAGGGCGGCAGGAGGACATGAACGATTGAGTGATGACAGTGCCCTTACAGCGGCCGCGGGCAATCCTTGGCTCCTTGATGTTCTGACGATGGGCATGCCCCGCGCCGGACTGGCGGCGCGGATGTTGGGTGGCCTGTCGGCGGATTGCGAGTCGGGCTCGCTGCGTCTGGCCGTCATCGGCGTGCCGATTTCCCTCAAGCAGGCGACGGGACTGGTCGGTTCGGACGTCCTTGAACAGTTGCTCGTGACTCGGGTGTTGACCGTAGCCAGCGGCACGTGCGCTTTCCGGCACAGCCTGATAGCCGAGGCATTCTGCCGAGAGGCGAGTCAACAGGAGCTAGAACATGCGGCAGCCGAGGTCATGCGACGCGCGCCGGCGGCAGGTCTTGAGCCCCTTGACCTTGCTGGAGCCGTCGAGCTGGCTGGTGCCCTAATGGAGGACCGGGACATCGCCGCATGGGCCCTCGCGGCGGGACGCCAAGCTCTGTCCGGAGGCGGTGTCGAGCGCGCGAGAGAACTGTTCGACCTGGCCGAGCAACGGGCCGGCTCCGAGCTCGGGATGATCGGCTCGGCCAGGCTGGGCCGCGCTCAATCTCTAGTCGGCGAAGGTGACTTGGCCGCGGCGCGGGATTGGTTTGTCCGGTCGTTGCGACCACTCCAAGAGGTCGGTGCAGACGAGCAGGTAGCGGATGCAGTCCTCGGATATGTCGGCATGATGGCGCCGGAATCGGCCGAGGTACCGATCGTCGAGGCGATCACGATGTGGTTAGTCGAACGGTCGCGCCTGCCGGATGCTCGGTTGCTCGCCGTGCTCGACGCGCGGGCCTCCACCGCCAACGAACTTGGTGACGCCGCAGAGCCAAGGACGCTCGAGCTGATCGAGGCTTCGCAAAAGAGCACCGACCCCGCCGCTGCTGTCTACCGCCTGCGCGGATCGTGGCGATTGGAGTACAACCGCGGAGCCAGCCATCGTAGGCTCGCGCCTCTCGCCGGCGCCGTTGCGGACGTCGCTCGGAGCCTCGCCGACGACGGTCTACTGGTCCGCGCATTGCGAAACCACGCCGACCATCTGCTGGGCAGCGGGCGTGCACACGAGGCGCAGGAACGCCATGCGGAGCTCAAAGCCGTCTCGCATCGCTGCCGCAGCGCCCAGGGCCGGTGGTGGGTCGCGCTGATGGAGACCGAACGCGCGCTGCGTTCGGGAGATCTCGAACACGCAATGGCGCTGGCAAGTGCTGCTTTCAGCACTTGGGATCGGCTGCCGCTCTCGTTGCGCAGCGAGGCGCTCACTCTGCAACAATTCATCGCAGCGTTTCAGGCCGGTCAGCTGGACATGCTCGTCTCCGAGCTCGTCGACGCGGAGGGCCAGTTCAGTACCTCCACGGGTAACAGCCTGCTCCCTGAGGCCAGCATCGCAGTGACCGCGCAGCTTGGATTGCTGCGAGATACGCACACCCTCCGGTCCGTCATTGCGACCCTTCGCAGCACGACTCGGAGCTGGCTCGATTCGCCGAAGTTATATCTCCTCGGCCGGGCCGCTGTCTTCGCCGGTCTGTCCGATCCCTGGCTGGAATCGCAGTTGGAACGTCATGCCGGCTGCTGGGTCCTACTCGGAACAGGAGTGGCCACCGCAGGTCCGGTGGACGCGGTGCTTGCGGGCTTAGCCGAATTCAGGGACGACCACGAAGGCGCCCGCGTACTCGCCGATCAAGCGCAATTGTTGTGCGACAAGATGAATGCACCCTTCTGGCGAACCGACACCGATGTCATAATGCGCACCGCCCGCAACCACGCTGGCCACGATTCCTGACTCTGGAGCAACAACATGTCCGATCCCGGCCCGCTAAAGGGCAGTGCTGGTCTTCTCAAAGCCGTAAACGCCTATGGCGCGTCCTGCCCCGGGGTTGGTGAGCCGATCATCGACCCTGCGGTCGACCTTGTCGACGAATGCCGGCGGCGTGGAATCGAGGTCAAGCCCGACGTCGCCGACGAGTTGCGGGACCCGGAAAGGTGGCCGCACATGACGCGGTCGGCTCTGGTCCACCTCGTGCAAGCGGCGGAGGCCCGCGGAGTCAAATTTGAGCTCGTTGTGGACCACTCCGGTCCGCCGGCATCGGTAGTCTCGCTCAAAATCTGCTTGCAGGGCGGCTGATCCCGAAAAGGCTTTGCAGTTCCTTTGCATGTCGAGGCGAAGGTTCCCTACGTCCACCACCGACGTAAGGAGCAATCATGCATCCCAGCCTCTATTCCACTCTCGCCGACGGACACCGTCGGGACCTGCTTGCCCAAGCAGGACATTCCCGCCTCGTACGCGACGCCCGCTCGGCCGGCGTACCGCACACTGGCCGTCGCCGACTCCGCCTGCTGCGCGTCGTGTTCCGCATCCCTCGGCTTGCGCGCCCCTGATCGTCCTGGTGCTCTCATCCGCACTCAGCTGCGGCGGAGGCCGCCGAACTCAAGCTCCACACTCATCCAGCGAGCGGGCACTCTCCGGGTCTGCTGCACGGATAGGTGACATCTGATCTGTGGTGCCGTGAGGTGCCGCTGGAAGTTACTCGGAGTCGGCGAGCAATTCGCGCAGTCTGTCGACCTCTTCGGTCTGGGCT
>JACCTM010000291.1 GCA_013812385.1 Geodermatophilaceae bacterium
CTACCGGGTGATACTGATCCCTCTTCCTCGGGCGGCTTGGTCGACCTCAACACCGCGACGCTGGCTGAACTCGAGACCCTTCCGGGAATCGGTCCGGTGCTGGCGCAGCGGATTCTCGACTTTCGCGAGAGCAACGGAGGGTTCACCGCAGTCGAACAGCTGCGCGAGGTGAGCGGCATCGGCCCGACCGTGTACGAGGACATCGTCGATCTCGTGACGGTGTGACCAGCTGGTGGGCAGGCAAGCCGGCACCGCAGACCTCGAAGACCGAGCTCAGGATCCGAACCCGACGCGAGATTGGGACCTCCGTCTGGTCCCAGCGGCGTCGTTGGGCTGGCTGACCGCATGGGCGGCGCCGCTCCTGTCAGCCGGACTGCTATTGGGCATCGCGTTGGCCGCTGCGCTGGCCTGCTTGTCGGCGCTGCTGGTTGGCCGGTCACCACGTTGCGCCGTATCGGACCGCACTGGCAGGCGTAGGACCGCAGCGCTCGCACTGGCGTTGGCCGGATTGGGTCTGATCGCCGGTACGTCTGTTTCACACATCCATGCCCGAGACACCTCACCGCTGCGCCAGTTGGCCACCGGGGAAGCCGACATCCGGCTTCTGTTGCGGGTGACCGAGGCGGTGCGCATCCTCGCTCCCGGGGCGAGCGGCTCTCGGGTTCTGGTGCCAGGCAACGTGCTGGCCCTCACCTGCGGGGCCCCGTGCGCCGACTCGGCCATCCGGTCCTGGACGTTGAGTGGAGACGTTCTGGTCTTCGCACCGGCGCAGGGATGGGCGGAGCTGGTGCCTGGGACGACGGTGTCTGCGACGGTCAGCATCGCGACGGCCGCACCCCAGGACATGCTGGTCGGGATTGCCTTTGCTAGAGGTCCCCCCGAGGCATCCGCGCCCCCGGATGGAGTGCTCGATTCGGGGGCCGCCGAGATTCGCGGTGGCCTGCGAGAGCGCGCCGATCGGACGCTGGACTCGGATGAGGCCGGGCTCCTGCGTGGCATCGTCCTGGGAGACACGGCGGGAATGGACGCGGTTCTCGTCGAAGACTTTCGGATCAGTGGCCTGTCCCACCTCACCGCCGTGTCCGGGACCAACTGCGCCATCGTGATAGGCGCTGTCCTGTGGCCGTTGCGCCGCAGCCGGTTTCGCCCCGTCACCCGTGCGGTGATCTGCGCGCTGGCGCTGGCCGCATTCGTCGTCCTTGTGGGACCCCAGCCAAGCGTCCTGCGCGCGGCTGCCATGGGTGCTGTCACGTTGCTGGCCCTGGCCACCGGGCGCACGCGGCAAGCTATTCCGGCGCTGGCGGCCGCTGTCTTGGTGCTCCTGTCCTTCGATCCTGCCTTGGCTCGCGATCTCGGATTCGCTCTGTCCGTCGCGGCGACGGCCGGCATCATCGTCGCGGCTGGTGTCTGGGCGCAACAGCTCAGGGCTCGCGGAGTGCCGGAGCCCCTGGCCGTCGCGACGTCAGTCTGTGCCGCAGCAGGGCTGTTCACCGCACCGCTGCTCGTGCTGATCGTCGGCAGGGTCAGTCTGATCTCGCTTCCGGCCAACCTCTTGGTGGTGCCGGTTGTGGCGATCGTCACGGTGGTTGGCCTGGCCGCGGCCCTGATCACGCCGTTCTCACCGTGGCTCAGTGAGGTACTACTTCGGCTGGTTGACTGGCCACTGCGCTGGATGGTCTGGATCGCCGAACGCGCGGCTCGGACGCCGGGCGCCGTCGTGCCCTGGCCCTCGGGCGTAGGGGGTGCGCTGGCACTCGCGACGGTCATCGTCGTGTCGGTCTTCGTGCTGCGCCGACGGCGAGTCCGGTGGCTGGCCGCCGCCGTCTGTGTGGGCGTCGCCGTCAGCGGTCTGTCCATACGGGTGCTGGCACCCGCCTGGCCGCCGACCGGTTGGGCGATGGTGGCCTGCGACGTCGGTCAGGGAGATGCCCTCGTCGTTGCCCTCGGATCCGGCCGCGCCGTGGTGGTCGACGCCGGTCCCGACCCGGTACTGGTGGACGGTTGTCTACGCCGGCTCGGCATTCATGACGTGTCGATGATCCTGCTCTCGCATCTGCACGCCGATCATGTCGACGGCCTGAGCGGAGTTTTGCGTGGCCGCACGGTGGGTGCGATCGCGACGAGTACCGATCCCCCTCCATTGGAGGCCTACCGCCGAATTCAGGCCCTAGCTGAGCGGGCCGGCGTTCCGATCGTCGCCCTCCGACCAGGGGAGACCCGGATCGTCGACCACGCGAGCATCGAGGTGCTCGGCCCGGTGGCCCGCTATGTCGGCACCCGATCCGATCCGAACAACTCCTCCCTCGTAGCACGGATCAGCGTCGGCACGGTCTCGATGCTGGCAACCGGAGACATCGAGTTCGAGGCACAGAGTGATCTGTTACGGCGGGAGATCGACGTCACCGCCGACGTCCTGAAGGTCGCCCACCATGGCAGCGCCTATCAGGACCCCGCGTTCCTCACCGCGACCGAAGCCAGTCAGGCGTTGATCTCGGTCGGCGCCGGCAACGACTACGGCCACCCCGACGGGCTGTTGGTGGATCGGCTGCGCAGTGCGGGAATGGCCGTCCACCGCACCGACGAGCACGGTGACATCGCGGTGCTGAACGGACCCGGATCTGATCTCAGAGTGGTCGTTCGGGGCGACCCGATCCAGGTCGCGGCCAGCGTCGCGATGGATCTGCCCAGAGCCGAGGGGCCGAGCCGACAGCGGATCAGCCGGGCGCCAGGTCGCCGGCGAGCCTGGCGGCGGTGGTCAGCGCGCCCGCGAGCTCGTGGCTCAGCGTGGCGACCAGGTCGGCGGCCGGTCTGTCATGGGCCAACGGATAGGCCTGTCCTGCCCAGAGGTTGACCACATCGGGATCACCGGCAACCCGCCCTGCCCTGCGCAGAGCGGCGGTGGCGTGATGGATCTGCGGATAGGCCACCGGGGCAGTTGAGTGCTCGGTCATGAATCGGTTCTCGATCCCGCGCGCCGACCGCCCGGTGAAGGCTCTGGTCAGCCGGGTCCGCCCGGACCCCATCAGGACTTCTCGGTGGGCGACGGATGTCCCGGCCTCGGGGCAACGCAGAAATGCCGTACCCAACTGTGCGGCTCTGGCGCCAGCTGCCAGCACCGCGGCCACTGCCGCGCCGGTGCCGATCCCACCGGTGGCGACCAAGGGCAGGTCGACGCGCGCGGTCAGGAGTTGCAGCAGCGCCAGCAGTCCGTAGTCCTCACGGTCGTCACGGTCGACGAAGGACCCGCGGTGGCCTCCGGCCTCGATGCCCTGTGCGATCAGAACGTCGGCGCCGCCAGTCCCGGCGTCGTCAGCCTCCAAAGGGTCGGTCACCGTGACCCATACTTCCGATCCAGCCCTGTGCAGGCGCTCGATGGTGGCGGCATCCGGGCAGCCGAAGGTGAATGAGACGACGGGCACCCGCTCGGCAACGGCCAGGTCGAGTTTGGCAGCGAACGAGTCGTCGTCGTGCCGCGGCTTGCCCAAAGTGACTCCATGCCGATAGGCTTCCGCGGCGATCTCGGTCAGGTAGTCGGCGAAGACATCGGGGTCGACCTCGGCGTCGGGGACGAAGATGTTCAGTCCATACGGCGCGTCGGTGAGCCGCCGTAGCGCCGCAATGTCGACCGCCACGTCCTCGACTGACTTGTAGCCCGCGGCCAGAAACCCGAACGCACCGGCTTCAAGAACCGCCGCGGTGAGTTCCGGAGTCGAGGGTCCACCGGCCAGCGGCGCCTGCACGATCGGGATGCGCAGTCGGTCCAGGAACATGATTCTCAGGCTATGCCGCCACTGACATCGCCCGACGCTGCCCAATGTCCGGACCTGGTGCGAGGATGCAGGCATGACCGACGAGCACGCTGTCGGAGCACACCTGGCCCTGGGTGACGACGAGTTCCTCCGGTCGAGGACCTCAGCCGACCTCGTCGCGGCGGCGCGGGCCGCGGACTCCGCGTTGGAGGTCCAGGAGATCAGCGCCTCAGGATCGGATCCTGGGCAGCTGGCTGAGATGCTCGGTCTGTCGCTGTTCGCACAGCGTCGGCTTGTCCTCATCGAGGGGATGCAAGAGGCTGCCAAGGACTTCGCCGAAGCCGTGGCCAAAGCCGTCGAAGCCGGAGACCACGACCTCCTGCTCGTACTGACCCACAGCGGCGCAGCGCGGAACAAGGCTGTGGTCGATCGCGTGAAGAAGGCCGGAGCGACGGTGCACGATTGCGCCAAGCTCACTCGGCACGAGGATCGATTGCGCTTCATCCGCAGGGAGGCACAGCGTGCCGGAGGCACCATCAGTGCGGCCGCGACCGCGTCGATGCTGGACGCGGTCGGAAACGATCTGCGGGAGCTGTCGGCGGCCACCAGGCAGTTAGTCTTCGATGCCGGGGGCCAGATCGAGGTCGACGACGTGGCTCGTTACCACCGTGGCCGGGCCGAGATCAGCGGCTTCTCGGTGGCCGAGCGAGCTCTCGTCGGTGACCTGCCGGCGGCCCTGGAGGCGCTGCGTTGGGCGATGGACCAGGGTGTGGCCCCAGTCCTGATCGCCGATGCCCTCGCCGACGGGGTACGGACAGCGGCTCGGGTTGTCTCGGTCGGGCGGGGCGATCCCTACGATCTGGCCCGCACGTTGGGTCTACCCCCGTGGAAGGTCAAGCGCGCACAGCTTCAGGCCCGCGGATGGAAGGTGACCGGTCTGCACGACGCCCTGCAAATCGTCGCCAGAGCGAACGCGGACGTGAAGGGCGTTGCTGCCAGCGCCGACTACGCTCTCGAGAGTGCCGTACGGCAGCTGATCTCGGCCAAGGGAGGCAGCGCGAACTCCTGAGCACCCTGAGACAGGCAGTCATCGAGCAAGTCGCCGCTCTCGTGCTCGCGGCCGCGGGCGAGGATGCCATTCGGGTGGCCGTCGACGGAGTGGACGGGGCCGGGAAGACTACATTCGCCGACTCGATCGCCAAGATCCTGCGCGAGCGGCACTCCGAGGTGATCCGCGTCTCGGTCGACGACTTCCACCACGTGCGAGCGATTCGCTATAGATGCGGTCGCGATTCACCCGAGGGGTTCTGGCTCGACTCGTTCAACTATTCCCGGCTTCATGCCGACGTCCTCGACCCCCTCGGCCCCGGAGGAACCCGCCGGTTCCGGC
>JACCTM010000330.1 GCA_013812385.1 Geodermatophilaceae bacterium
CCGACGGCGGATTCGACGTTGTCGGTGCAGTCCTCCCACGAGATGTCATCGACCGGTGGGGCTGATGGCACTGGTGGCGCCGGCAGCTCGGACTCTGGGGCCGCATCACCACGAGTTGCTGGGGACGACGATCCCAGCACAACGGTGGTACAGCCGCTGGCCAGCAGTGCGATGCAGGCAAGTGCAGCCGCCAGGACTGATCGCGTGGATCGGCGGCGCATGCCGACCACCCTACGTCGAGCGCTGCTCCTTTCCGGTTCCGCGAACCGGGTTCAGACGTGGTGTTAGCGCAGGCCGGGAACGATGTCGTCGAGGTCGAAGCTGACCGGACGTTCGAGCTGCTCGTACGTGCAGGACTCAGGTGTTCGGTCCGGGCGCCAACGGGAGAATTGGGCGGTATGCCGAAACCGGTTGCCCTCCATGTGGTCATAGCGGACCTCGACAACCTGCTCCGGTCGTAGCGGGACGAACGACAGGTCTTTGCCGGCGTTCCAGCGTGAGGTCTCCGACGAGCGTGGCGTGCGGTTGCCCTCCTCGGGCTCGGCCCAGTTCCAGGGATGTCCCTGGAAGGTGGTGACCAGCGGCTGCATCTCGTTGAACAGCTGCCGGCGCCGGGCCATGGGGAAAGCGCCGATGACGCCGACCGAGGCCAGCGAGCCGTCTCCGGCGTACAAGCCGAGTAGCAGCGAACCGATCGCGTGCGGCCCGGATTTGTGTACTCGATACCCGGCGACCACGCAGTCGGCGGTGCGCTCGTGCTTGATCTTGAACATCACCCGCTTGTCCGGCTGATAGGTGCCCTCGAGCGGTTTGGCCACGACGCCGTCCAGACCCGCTCCCTCGAACTCCGAGAACCACCGCTGCGCAAGGTCCCGGTCGGTGGTGGCGGGGGTGATGTGTACCGGCGGACGGGCCGAGGAAAGGGCCTGCTCGAGTCGCGACCGCCGCTCGGTGAACCGACGGCCGGTCAGATCTTCATCATCAAGGGCCAGGAGGTCGAAGGCGATGAACGATGCCGGTGTCTGCTCGGCCAGCAGATTCACCCGCGACGTCGCCGGGTGAATCCGCTGTTGCAGCGCCTCGAAATCGAGCCCGCCATCGGTTGGGATCACGATCTCGCCATCCACGACACACCGCTCGGGGAGTTCTGCCTTGAAAGCCTCGACCAGCTCGGGAAAGTAGCGGGTCATCGGCTTCTCGTTGCGGCTACCGATCTCCACCTCGTCTCCGTCGCGAAAGATCAGCGACCGGAACCCGTCCCACTTCGGTTCGTACGAGCCGCCGGCTGGAATGGCCGGCACCGATTTGGCGAGCATCGGCGCGACCGGTGGCATGACAGGCAGCTTCATGTCGCCATTCTTACTGGTCCTCGTGCCTGTGGAGCTGCAGTCCTCAGCGGACTCACCCCGGCGATCGGGACGGGTCACACCCCGTCAAGGCAGCTTTCGGCTCCCCACTGGCCCCCGGCGAAGCAGGCCGCGGAACTGGTCGGTGAGCGAGCGCGGGCGCAGGGCGGGGCTGGCTGTGCCGGCGGCCTCGGCCATACCCGCAACAGCCTCGGCCAGTGCTGTACGCGCGTCGATCCTCGGAACCCACTCAAGCTCGGCGCGAGCGCGCCCGGTATCCATCAACGGCACTGCAAAGGCCAGATCGATCCACCCGGGATCCAGCGGCTGCAGACGGGCGCGCCACGTCCAGGACGCGAGGGCGCGAAGGATCGCAGCGGGGACATGTACGGGCGCCGCGCGCAAAACCGTGGCGAAGTCGTCGCGAGTCAGTGGCGGTTCGGCAGCTAGATTGAACGCTCCGGTCGACCGCCGCTCGAGCACCCGCAGTACCGCTTCGGCGACGTCGCTGGGATGCAGCCCTTGCACGACGAGCCGGCGATCGACCGGAAGGACCGGAAGCAGCCGCACTGCAGCCGCCGGAACGAAACCCGGAACGCCGTACCGCAACAGGGCACTGCCTGCGTCGCGCTGAAGGATGAACGCCGGCCGTATCCGGGCGATGAGCATTCCGCCCGGCGCGGCGTTGCCGTAAGCGTCCAACAGTCGCTCAGCAGCCACCTTGTGCCGGGAGTAGGCCAGCGATGCAATGCCGTCGGTCGGCCAGGATTCGTCCACGCGCCCTTCGCCATGAGCCGGCGCATAGGCGCCCACCGACGACATGTGCACGAAATGGCCGACGCCGGCCCGATCGGCGGCCGCCAAGACGGCTTTGGTCCCCTCGACATCGAGGCGCTCGAGATAATTGGTGTCATGCGATGGCTGGAATCCCCAGGCGAGGTGGACAACGGCGTCGGCGTCGGCCATCACCGGCGCCAAGTTGTCCTCGGCTACCGAGTTCGCCAGGTCCAGGGCGACCCACGTCACCTGGTCGTAGGGCGGGACCGAGTCCGGCGGCCGTCGGCAGATCCCCACAATCTGGTGCTCGGCGGTATCGGCAGCGAGTCGACGCAACAGCGCCGTGCCCACGTTGCCGCTGGCACCGGTGATCACGATCCGCATGCCGTGCGGTTACCCGCTGAGGCACGCCATCATGCACCTGGTTTCGGGCCGGTTCGGATACAGCGGTGGCGTGCCGGACCACTGGCTGGACGGATCGAGTAGACATGGCGCTTCGACACGGCGACGGAGGAGGACCCGGTGGCAGCCCAAGGAATCCGAATCGGGATGTCGCTGACCGATCCGCAACCAGGCCCGGACCCGCTCGGGGACCTCGAGAACCAGATCCGGCGAGCTGCCGACGCGGGGTTCTCCTCCGCGTGGTTGGCAAACATCTTCGCGCTGGATGCCCTGACCGCCTTGGCTGTCGCCGGGCGTAACGTGCCGGGCATCGAGTTGGGCACAGCGGTCGTCCCGACCTATCCGCGGCACCCGGCTGCCCTCGCTCAGCAAGCGATCACCGCACACCTCGCACTCGGCGAACGCCTGGTACTGGGCATCGGTACGTCGCACAAGGTGGTCGTCGAAGGCGCCTTCGGCTACTCCTTCGACCGCCCGGCTCGACACATGCGCGACTACCTGTCGGCGCTCGTGCCACTGCTCGAAAAAGGTCGGGTCGATGTCGAGGGCGAGACGATCACGGCTCGCTACCAGGTGACCGGCCCGCGACCGGACCGTCCTCCCTCGGTGCTACTGGCCGCGCTCGCGCCGCGGATGCTCGAACTGGCCGGTACCTACGCCGACGGCACGATCCTGTGGATGACCGGGCCAGTGACGATTCGCGACCACATTGTGCCGACCATCGGCGGGGCAGCCGAGGCCGCGGGCCGTCCGACGCCGAGGATCATCTGCACGTTGCCGGTCTGTGTCACCAGTGACGAGGGCGCCGCACGGCAGCGCGCCGACAAGGTCTTCGCGATGTACGGCCGGCTGCCGTCCTACCGGGCGATGCTCGACCGCGAAGGTGCGGCCGGTCCCGGTGCGGTCGCAGTCGTCGGTGATCAGGGCGCCGTCGTGCAGCAGATCCGCGGCTTGGCCGATGTCGGCGTCACCGACTTCGTCGCCGCCGAGTTCGCCCGAGGCGAGGAGGCCGAACACACCCGCGAGGTCCTCGGGCAGCTAGCCGGTCAGCTGGGAGCCAGCGCGTAGCGCAGGAAGAGGAAGCCGTCGTCCTCCAGCAGATGCCGCAGCTGCAGCCGTACCGGGTCGATGGCCAGGTGACCATCGACGATCCGGCCGGCGCCTGGCCCGGTCAGCATCGGCGAAACGGTCAGGCACAACTCGTCGATGATGCCGGCTTCCAGCGCCGTACCCAGCAGGGTCGGACCACCCTCGCAGACCAGCCGGCGTAGTCCGCGCTCGGCCAGCGCCGTTCTGGCCGCACGCAGGTCGACGGTCTCCTGGCCGGCGACGATCACCGGGGTCACGGCGGCCAGCGCCTCGCGTCGGTCCCGATCCGATCCCGCGCAGGTCACGATGACCGTACGGGCGACGGCCCTCGCGATGATCGGGTCGCTCGGGTCCATCGAAAGACGTTGGGAGACCAGGATCAGCGGCGGAACTCGGGACAGGCCACGCGCCGTGCGGGCCGCGGCTCGAATCGGATCGTCACGCAACGGTCGATAGGACTCCGCACTGGCTGTGCCCGCGCCAACGAGGATCCCGTCGGAACGGTCGCGCAGCAGACGAAGGACCTGCTGATCGGTGGCCGATCCGAGGCCCGCGGCTTGGCCGTCCACGGTGGCGGCCCCATCCGCGGAAGCCACGAAGTTGACCCGCACGAAGT
>JACCTM010000353.1 GCA_013812385.1 Geodermatophilaceae bacterium
CGGTGACCGACCGAGCGATCGACGTACTCACCGCTCGAAACCAGCCGCTGGTCGCCATCCTCTGGGGCAAGGACGCGCAGACGCTGCGCCCGCGGCTCGGCACGGTTCCTATCGTCGCCAGCGTGCACCCGAGTCCGATGTCTGCCGATCGAGGTTTCTTCGGCTCCCGCCCGTTCAGCCAGGTCAACGATCTGCTCGCCTCGCAGGGTGCCGCCCCGATCGACTGGAGCCTGGAATGACCCTTACTGCGCTGGTGACCGGGGCGAGCGGGTACGTAGGCGGGCGGCTGGTACCCGCGCTGCTGGAAGCCGGCTGTTCCGTACGGGCAATGGCGCGCAAGGCCACCCGCTTACGTGACTATCCCTGGGCCGAAGATGTCGAGGTCGTCGAGGGCGATGTTCTCGATCGGGACAGCCTGCGCGCGGCCCTCGAGGGGGTCGACGTCGCCTACTACCTGGTGCACGCCATCGGCTCGGGCGCGAACTTCGAGGCGACCGATCGCCGAGCGGCCGAGAATTTCGCGGCCGCGTCCCGGGCGGCGGGCGTACGGCGGATCGTCTACCTCGGCGGAATGACCCCCGAGGGGGAGGAACTCTCGCCGCACCTGCGCAGCCGTGAGGAGGTCGGTCAGATCCTGCTCGACAGCGGAGTACCGACCGTGGTCCTGAAGGCCGCTGTCGTACTGGGCAGCGGAAGCGCGAGCTTCGAGATGCTGCGGCACCTGACCGAGCGCCTGCCGGTGATGGTCACGCCCAAGTGGGTCGATGTGCAGATCCAGCCGATCGCCATCCGCGATGTGCTGCACTATCTCGTCGGTGCGGCAGATCTACCTGCCGAGCTCAACCGCAGCTTCGACATCGGTGGGGCGGACGTCGTGACCTATCGCGACATGATGCAGGGCTACGCCCGCGTGGCCGGGCTCCCCCGCCGGCGGATCTTCCGGGTCCCGGTACTGAGCCCGACGCTCTCGGCGCACTGGGTCGGCTTGATCACCCCCGTACCGGGAAGCCTGGCAAAGCCGCTGGTCGAGAGCCTCAAGAACACCGTCGTCGCTCGGGAGCACGACATCGCACAGTTCGTCCCGGATCCAGTGGAGGGGTTGCTGGGCTTCGACGCCGCCGTACGCGGAGCGCTGGACAGGATCCGTGACGCCGATGTCAGCACGCACTGGTCCAACGCCTCGGTCACCGGGGCATCCAGCGACCCGATGCCCACCGATCCCGACTGGGCCCGCGGGGACCTCTATGTCGATGATCGGAGCAGCGCCGTCGACGCGCCGCCGCAGGCACTGTGGGAGGTGATCGAAGGGATCGGCGGTACGGCCGGCTGGTACTCCTGGAAGTTGGCTTGGCGGGTCCGCGGCATCCTCGACCGGCTCTGGGGCGGCCCGGGACTTCGCCGCGGACGACGCAGTCCGCACGATCTGCAGATAGGCGACGTCGTGGACTGGTGGCGGGTCGAGGAGATCGTGGACGGCGAACTGCTCCGGCTGCGGGCCGAGATGCGGGTTCCCGGCCGGGCCTGGCTCGACCTGGGCATCGAGACCGACGCTCGCGGACGGACGGTGTTCCGCCAGCGCGCGGTCTACGCCCCGCGCGGCCTGCTCGGCCGGGCTTACTGGTGGGCGGTATGGCCGTTCCACGGGTTCATCTTCGGCGGGATGCAGCGCAATATCGCCGCCCGCGCCGAACAGGTCGCTCACGCCGGTTCGGCTCCCCGTTGGAAGCCCTCGGGCCGTCGCTCCACCTAACCCTCAGCGCAGGGCGGGGGCCACCTCTTTCTCGAACAGCTCGATCCCGCTCCGGTCGTAGGCGGCTTCGACGAAGTAGCAGATCGCGTACGTCATTCCCATGCTCTGGGCCGAGCGCAGGGCTTCGATGATCTGCTCCGGAGTTCCGACCGCGGGACCGGAGCGGGCCGTGTCCACTGCGGCGTCGGCACGGTCGTCACCCACAATGCCGCGGTAGTGCTCGCCGACCCATTCCAGTCGGGCGTCCACCTCGGCCTGCGTGGCACCGATCACCACGTTGTAGTTGGCACTTCGGGTGATCTCGGAGAAATCCCGACCGAGGTCCTTGCAGTGACCCTCCAGTACCGAGGACTTGTGCGCGAACGCCTCGGGTGTCCCGTCGAAGTTCGTGTACGCCGCGTGCTGAGCCGCGATCCGCAGCGTCTTCTTCTCCCCCCCACCGGCGACCCAGAGCGGGATCCCGCCTTCTTGCAACGGCAGTGGACGGCAGATCGCGCGGTCGACCTGATAGTGCTCGCCGTCCAGGGTGGCTGTGCCGGTTTCCCAGAGCTGACGCATGATCTGCACGCCCTCGTCCAGCATCGCCAGCCGGATTCCCGCCCGTGGGAAGCCGTACCCGTATGCCCGCCACTCGTTTTCGTACCATCCGGCGCCGATACCCATCTCGACCCGACCACCACTGATCACGTCGATGGTCGCCGCGACCTTCGCGAGGTAGGCCGGATTCCGGTAGCCCATGCAGGTGCACATCTGACCTAGCCGGACCCGGGACGTACTGGCCGCCAGCGCCGCCATCAGGGTCCATGCCTCATGGGTGGCCTCGTCGGTCGGTTTGGGCACCGTATGGAAATGGTCGTAGACCCACAGCGACTCCCAGGCGTCCCCGGTGTCGGCGTGCTCGGCCAATGAGTGCATGGTCGACCACTGCTGGGCGGGTTTGATGCCGGCGAGGTCTAGCCGCCAGCCCTGCGGGATGAACAATCCAAAGCGCATGCTTTCAACCTACGGCGCCCGGTCAGACCAGCTCAGGCCCAGGGTCAGGCAGCGGGGGGCCAGACCACCGGGAACAGCGGATGCTCCATCGGCGAACCGGCGGTGAGTTGCCGATCCAGACCCTCGAACGGCGGTGAGGTCGTCCATCCCCGGGGTGCATGCCGGGCGTCGTCGGACAGGTACCGCAACGAGAGGACCCGCCGCCGCCCGGAGAACGGGAAACCCGGTGCACCGTGCACGGCCAGGAAGTCGAAGAAGATCGCGTCCCCCGGGGCCATCTCGTACCGCTTGATGTCGAAGGCATCGGGGTCGGCGTCGACGTCAGGGAGTTCTGCCAGCGTGCCCTCCGGAAACCACTTCGCCTTCCCGGCCAGGAACGTGCGCGGCATCAGCCACGGTCCGAGGTGGGTACCGGCCAGCACCTCCAGACAGCCGCCCACCGGAACCGGATCCACCGGAATCCAGGCGCTGACGCCGCGGCCGTCGACGCTGTAATAGGGCTGGTCCTGATGCCAGGGGGTGCGTTGTGAGGTTCCGCCCTCCTTCACCAGGACGTGATCGTGATAGAGCCGCACCCGATCGGTGGCCATGAGCGCGGCCGCGATCGCCGGAACCCTTGAGTGCTGCGCGAGTTCGCCGATCTCGGGAACGTCGGTCCAGCGGCAGAAGTCCTCGGAGAACCTGCCCGGGTCCCCGGCTGCGCTGGCCACCTGAGCAAGGCTGCTCGGTTCGTCCAGGACGCGGTGGATCCCCCGGACAGCCTGCTCGATCTGCTCCGGATCGAGGACGCCACGTACGCACACGACGCCGTCCCGTACATAGGCCTCGGTGAGATGCGGATCGAGCGCAATCATGCTCACAGATCGAGGGTAGCTACCCTCCGGTAACCCGTCGCCCTGGAGGACTGAGCCGTGAAACAGATCACCGAGGCGATCCTCGCCGACTCGTTGGCCGACATCGGCCACCTACCCCTGCCGGAGTCCTATCGCGCCGCCGTCGTGCGGGAAGCTGATCAGGAGATGTTCGCGGGCGTTCCCACCCGGGAGAAGGATCCACGCCGCTCCTTGCACATCCAGGACGTACCCACCCCCGAACTCGGCCCCGGTGAAGCCCTGGTGGCCGTCATGGCCAGCGCGGTCAACTACAACACCGTCTGGACGTCGATCTTCGAGCCGGTCTCGACCTTCGGGTTCCTCAAGCGCTACGGCAAGTTGTCCGAGCTCACCAACCGGCATGATCTGCCCTACCACGTGGTGGGCTCAGACCTCGCCGGCGTCGTACTGCGCGTCGGGGTCGGCGTGAACAATTGGAAGCCCGGCGACGAGGTGGTCGCGCACTGTCTGTCGGTCGAACTCGAGGACTCCGCCGGTCATGACGACACGATGCTCGATCCCCAGCAGCGGATCTGGGGGTTCGAGACCAACTTCGGCGGGCTGGCCGATCTCGCCCTGGTCAAGTCCAACCAGCTGATGCCCAAGGCCAAGCACCTGACCTGGGAGGAGGCCGCCTGCCCGGGCCTGGTGAATTCGACGGCCTACCGTCA
>JACCTM010000367.1 GCA_013812385.1 Geodermatophilaceae bacterium
CGGTGACCACGCGGCGCGCAAAGCGTTGCCGCGCTTTGACGATGTCTCGCATGCGCGACTCGATGCGCTTGATGTCTTCCGGCTTGAACGGCTCGGGTACGTCGAAGTCGTAGTAGAAGCCGTTCTCGATCGGTGGCCCGATCCCGAGCTTGGCCTCGGGAAACAGGTCCTGAACCGCTTGCGCCATGACGTGCGCAGTCGAATGCCGTAACACCTCCCGGCCAACCGGGCTGGACATGGCTACCGGCTTGACCGGCTGATCCTCGGCCGGAGTCCAGCCGAGGTCGTGCAGGACACCGCCGGAGTCACGTACGGCGGCGGCAGCATCCGCACCGGTGGGAGCCACCCCTGCCGCCTCGAGTGCCTGAGCAGCCGACGTACCGGCGGCCACCATGACGGTGGACCCGGCAGTGGACGGCGAGGGCGCAGACACGAAGAACTCCTTGGGGCGGGATGGCTGCCGCTGTGTGCAGCGGGGAACGAACGCAGGATAACGACGCTTGCACCTTGCCCCAGAAGCTCGGTGCTGGCGAGCAGCTCGGTGCTAGCGAGAGGGCGGGTGGGCGACGGAGATGCTCAGTCCACCAAGCAAACCGGATCCCCGGCGGCAACCCGGCCGGGAGTCACCACCTCGGCGTACACACCGAGGCAGTGCTTGGGCGTTCGGGTGATCGACAGGACTGCCTCCCCCACCCGGATCCGCTGCCCCACCCACCCTCGCTCGGCGGCGCCTTCGGCGTCCAGTTTCAGCACGAGATTGGCGCGTGGGTCGTTCACATCGCAGGCCTCGGGCCCGGCGGTCGGGTCAGCGCTGAGCATGGCGCCCTCGGACACCAAGTGCACCGGGAAGGCGTCCACGGCATGACCGCCGTCGGCCTCGGTCACTGCCAGATCGACCGGGCGATCCAACCAGCCCGACAGTGCAGCGGCCGGAACCTGCTCACCGACCTCGGCATTCGGAACGCGAATAGCCGGATGGGCCTGGCCGGGTGCCGCACTGAGCTCGCGCAGTCGAGGCTCTTCCTTGGCCGTGATCGGCTCACCCGAGGACGCGTCGACCACGGAGTGAGTTCGGTCGCCCTCCAAACCGGTGGGGCCGACCTGGGCAGCCTCGACCGACGTACCCGCGAGGGATTTGACCGGGTAGACCCAGACGGTGCTCACGGTGCCGAGTGCGGCTGACTCGCTCATGGGATGACCGTACGACGGTGCCGCGGGCCCGCGCTACCGGTTACGTCATCAGGACGACGTCAGCAGCGGTCCGGAGATTTCCAGCACCACCGCCTCCAGCGCGCCACCGGCGAACCCCGGCTGAAGGCACCAGCGGTCGTGGTGGTCGAGGTTGTCCGTAAGCGGCAAGTCTGCCGATTGCGTCGATCCCGTCCACGTCCGCGTTCCCGGCTTGGTCCAGGGTGATGTCGCCCGCGCCGTCACCCAGGAACGATTGGAATTGCCGATGTCGTAGCTCGATCCGCCGAGACAGGTCAAATAAACCACGGCCGAGCCATCGGCGTTCAGCTTCGTCGCGAACGAGTCTGCGCGTGGACCCAGCCCATCGCGGTTGCTGGCGCCGTCGGTGCCGCAGGTCCGAACGTAGGCGCGGCGCGTGGTCGAGAAAGTCCGGCGATTCCGTAACGCCCGGGTAGGAACGCGTTGCCGGCCGCGTCCAGGGCCAGTCCGTTCGCGCGTTCATCGCCTCGGTCACCGATCGTCGTGGACTGGAGGGTCTGGGACCCCCCGGGCGTGACCTTGGTGACGAACCGACCTGACCTCGGCGTCGCGGAGGGACACCGTTCCATCACGCGTGGTATTGACAAGGCAACACAGGTAACACGAGACTCAGCAGAACAATCAATCACTTCCATAAGCCCCCGTCACTTCAGCATAACAGAGACCGTCCGCCCCGATGTGGTCTCGGAACGGACGAGTTATGTCTGGCCTCACCCGTCGTCAGTTGCTGTGCGGAGCCGTCGGTCTAGTGCCGGTGATTGCGTTGAGCCCGAGCCCGGTATATGCGGTGCCCCGTCCGCCGTGGCCACCTTGGCAGCCCCCGCAGCCCCCGCAGCCCCCGCAGCCCGGGCCGCCCCCGGACTTGCAGCTGATGTCAGCCAAAGCCGCGTTCGACTCGTATGGAATGAACTGCCACCTGTCTTTCCTCAGCGAGTCGGTGTGGGCGAA
>JACCTM010000373.1 GCA_013812385.1 Geodermatophilaceae bacterium
GAGCAGGTCGGCGTACTCGTCCAGCAGGCCGGGCAGGTCCTCGGGCGGCGGGGCGTCGGAAGCAAGCTCCGCCCGACCGGCGAGCACCACCGCATCGCCACCGTGCGCATCGGAGTTGAAGTTCAGCGTCACCCGGTCATTGGCAGCGATGTGCCGCAGCTTCGCGACATCGGGCTGGCTGTAGATCAGGCAAGCCTGGCCGGTCCACATGAACCACACCAGCCGCGGCGCCGGGCGCCCGCTGGGCGACACGGTGGTCAGCCAGACCAGGGTGTCGTCGGTGAGCCGGCATTGGACTTGATCGGACATCTCGAATCCCATGTCGGCCAACTTTGCCGGAATGGGAAACTGGTAGCGATGCCTGACACCCGCCGAGCCGAGATCGTCGTCGACCTGGACGCCATCGCCGACAACGTCACAGCGCTCAAGGCGCGCGCGAGGCGGCCGCTGATGGCGATCGTCAAGGCCGACGGATACGGGCACGGTCTGGTCCCCAGCGCCCTGGCGGCGGTACGCGGCGGCGCGGACATGCTGGGAGTGACCGTCATCGAGGAAGCGCTGGCGCTGCGCCGAGCCGGCATCGCCGTACCCATCCTGGCCTGGTTGACCGGCACGGGCGAGAACTTGACCGAAGCCCTGACCGACGAGGTGTCGCTGTCGGCCGCCTCGATCTGGATGCTCGACGAGATCGCCGATGCGAGTCAAGCCTGTGGCCGGGTCGCGCAGGTTCACCTCAAGGTCGACACCGGCCTGTCCCGCGGCGGCGCGCACTTGTCCGAGTGGCCCGATCTGGTTGCTGCAGCCGCGGCCGCTCAGGACGTGGGCCACCTTCAGGTGGCCGGGATCTGGACGCACTTCGCGTACGCCGACACTCCCGGTCATCCCACGATCGCGGCCCAGCTGACCGATTTCGACGCCGCCGTACGGATCGCGGCGCGCGACGGACTGGGCGACGTTCCCAAGCATGTGGCGAATTCGGCCGCGACGCTGACCCTGCCCGACGCCTACTACGACATGGTCCGTCCCGGGATCGCCGTCTACGGCCTGGATCCGATGGGTGGCGACCCAGCGGCGTACGGGCTCCGGCCGGCGATGACCGTGCAAGCTGCGGTGACCTTGGTCAAGCGAGTACCAGCCGGCTCGGGTGTTTCGTACGGCCACGAGTACACGACGGCGCAGCCCAGCACGCTGGCCCTGATCCCCGTGGGCTATGCCGATGGGATCCCGCGCAACGCAACCAACGTCGGGCCGGTGTGGCTGGCCGGGGCGCGCCGCACGATTGCCGGACGGGTCTGCATGGACCAGTTCGTGATCGACGTGGGCGACGACCCCGTACGGGCCGGTGAGGTCGCGGTGTTGTGGGGACCGGGTACGGCCGGCGAGCCGACGGCTCAGGACTGGGCCACGGCCCTTGACACCATCCACTACGAACTCGTCTCCCGGGTGGGCGGTCGGATGGTGCGCCGCTATCTCAGCTCGGTCCCGGCCGAACTGGCGGCCGCGGGCATGCCGGCGTGAGCCGCAAGGGCGGATCCGGCGGATCAAGGGGATCTCGCGGCGGACCGGGAGTCGTCGAGATCCTGGGCGGGGCCGCGGTCGGTCTGGTCGCAGCCGGAGCCACCGCCACCGTACTGGCCCGTCGCTTTGCAGTCTTCCGCCAACGCGATGCCGAAGCCGATGTCGTATTCGGGCGCACAGACGTCGCACCCGTCGATGCAACGGGCATCGAGGTGCTGCTCACCGAAGACGGCCTGCCCCTGAGCATCGAACAGATCGGACCAGCCGATGCCGGCCTGACGGTTGTCTTCGTGCACGGCTACACGCTGACCAGCGGGTCCTGGTACTACCAGCGCGCCGAACTCGCTGACCGGACCGGGCCGTCGTTGCGGCTGCTCTTCTTCGACCAGCGCGGACACGGCGCTTCCGGCTGGGGCGATCCCGAGAGGGCCACCATCGACCAGATCGCCGACGACCTGGCTCGGATCATCGACGAGCGCGTCCCGACCGGGCGGATCGTGTTGATCGGTCACTCCATGGGCGGGATGGCCATCATGGGTCTGGCCGAGCGACGGCCGGAACTGTTCGGCCCGCGGGTTGTCGGCGTCGCACTGATCTCGACGTCGACAGGCAATCTCGAATCAGTTGGATTCGGTCTCCCCCAAGCCATTACCGGGCTGAGTACGGCGGTGCTACCACTGGTCGCCAAACTGGCCCAGCGACGGCCGCACGTCGCCGAGCGCACCCGGAGATTGGGCAAAGACATCGCGTTCATCGCGACGAAGCGGATGACGTTCTCCGGTCGCGAGGTCGCTCCAGGCCTGGCGTCCTATGTGGACCGGATGATCGCATCCACCCCGGTCGACGTCATCGGCGCCTTCTTCCCGTCCCTGGCCGGCTTCGACAAATCAGGCGTTTTAGGCCCGCTGGCGAACGTTGCGACGCTGATTCTTTGCGGTGACGCCGATCGAATGACGCCCAAAGCGCACAGTGAACTGCTCGCCGAGAAAC
>JACCTM010000454.1 GCA_013812385.1 Geodermatophilaceae bacterium
AGGTCTTGGCGCATCATCTGGAAGGCGACCGCGTCCTCGGCGACCGGGGCGTCGGCGTCCTCGATGAAATCACCGAAGCGCGACTGCTCGTCACTGCCGACGGCCTGATCGAGGCTGACCAGATCGCGAGAGTGGTCAAGCAGTTCGGCCACCCGCTCGGGCGTGATGTCGAGTTCAACGCCGATCTCTTCGTGGGTCGGCTCGCGCTCCAGGGTCTGCTGGATCCGGCGCCGGGTACGTACGACCTTGTTGACCTGCTCGGCCAAGTGGACGGGCAGCCGGATCGTACGACCGGAGTCGGCCATCGCCCGGGTGATTGCCTGCCGGATCCACCAGGTGGCGTAGGTGGAAAACTTGAAGCCCTTGGCGTAGTCGAACTTCTCCACGGCCCGGATCAGGCCGAGGTTGCCCTCCTGGATCAGGTCGAGGAAGGACATCCCGTGCCCGGTGTAGCGCTTGGCCAGCGAGACAACCAGGCGCAGGTTTGCCTCCAGCATGGCCTTTTTGGCCGCGCGTCCGTCCTCGGCCAACGTCTGATAGTCCCGCCGTCGGGTGGCCGACAGCCGGGGAGTCTCGATCAGCAGTCGTTCGGCGTAGAGCCCGGCTTCGATCCGCTTGGACAGGTCAACTTCCTGCTCCGCAGTGAGCAGCGGGGTTTTGCCGATCGTGTTCAGGTAGACCCGTACGAGGTCGGTGGACATGACTCCACCGGAGTCAGGCGAGCGCGAGCCGCCGGACACGGCCTGCATAGATACGGTGTCTCGGTCGCTGGACTGGACGACGGTCACGTGGTCATCCGTTTCTGCCACCCCAGGTGGCCTCTTGGATCTTGGGTGCTTGAAAATCTTGTATGTCTCACTGTGTTCAACGTTTTTTCGGCTCAGGTGTTCCAGGCCCCGCATAACGTTCGCCGCAGAGCTCGGCGGAGTTCGCCCTGCCCGGCGACGGGTCCGAAACCCGGCGTAGCCTCGGCTGCACGCCGACTCGAGGGGGCATGGGATGCCGGTCACGCTCAGTCAGAACACCGAAGCCGATCAGCTCCTTGATCGCGATCCGCTGGCGCTGTTGATCGGGATGGTCCTGGATCAGCAGATCCCGCTGGAAAAGGCGTTCTTCTCTCCCCTGGAGCTGACGAAGCGTTTGGGTCACGAGCTGGACGTTCGAGAACTCGCCGACTACGACTCCGATGCCCTGGCTGCCCTCTTCGCTCAGCGACCGGCCCTGCATCGCTTCCCCACCTCCATGGCGGGACGGGTGCAGGGTCTTGCCCGCGTTCTCGTCGCCGACTACGAAGCAGACGTCACTCAGCTGTGGGCCGGTGTCCAGGATGGCCAGGAACTGTTGGCCCGCATCACCGCGCTACCTGGTTTCGGCGGCCAGAAGGCGGCGATCTATCTCGCTCTGCTAGGCAAGCAGCGGGGGATCCGCCCGACGGGTTGGCGCGAGGCGGCCGGCGAATTCGGCGAGGACGGGGTGTACCTGTCGGTCGCCGACATCGTGGACGCGGACTCACTGCTCCGGGTTCGCGACCACAAACAGCAGCAGAAGGCCGCAGCCAAGGCCGGCGCCGGCGCCACGGCCACCGTGACCGTCACCTCGCCGTGAATCGCGGACGGGAGGGTGACGAGCCGGTGTTGATCACCGAAGCCGCCCCTAGCCTGCTCGAACAACACGACGCCCGAAAGCGGCGCTACATCATCACGATGGCCGTCCGGGCCGTCTGCCTGATCCTGGCCACCGTCTTCTACCAGATACTGTGGGTGATGGCGTTCTTCGCAATTCTGGCGATCATCCTGCCGGGGATCGCCGTCCTCGTCGCGAATGACCGGCCACCGAAGAAGGCACGCAATGCCCACCGGTTTCGCGGAGACCAGACCGCGGTGTCGGGATCGGCCCCTTTGCCCAGGACAGCAATCGCCCCCAACCGGATCATCGACGTCGACTGACCGGGACCGACACACCCCACTTCTTGGGTCTCAACGCTGGCTCGAGCGGGCGCCCTGGGACCAGTTGCATGGCTCGTGCGGCTGACTGAGAGGCTGCACTCGTGGATGTCCCCACGCTTGTTCTGATCGGGCTCGCCATGGCGGTCGGGCTGGTCGGCGTGGTGATACCAGTGATCCCAGGGCTGCTGCTGGTCGCCGTCGCCGGTCTCGGCTGGGCGATCCTGGCCCAAGGCACCGGTCCCTGGATCGTGTTCGGCTTCATGGCGGTGGTTCTTGCCGTTGGCACGGTGGCCAAGTACGTGCTGCCCAGTCGAACGCTGCGCCAGGCCGGAGCGCCGGCATCGACGCTGGTCCTCGGTGCGCTCGGAGGCATCCTCGGGTTCTTCGTGATCCCGGTGATCGGGCTGCTAGTCGGCGCGGTGGGCGGCATCTACCTCGGTGAGTTGCGGCGACTGTCCGGCTCTCGAGCCGCGGGCCGCTCCACGCTGGCCACCCTCAAAGCGATCGGTATCGGTCTGCTGATCGAGCTCCTGGCCGGTGTCCTCGCCGTCGCCATCTGGTTCGTGTCGGTGCTGTCCGGAGTGGGCTGATTCCGGGAGCTGCGCACGTACGAACCGTCGGTCGGCCCCTACTACTGGGCCCCCCATCGGGCGACCACCGTGGCCGCCTGCTGCTGGCCCGCGTCCAGACAACTGGTGGGGGATCGATCGTCCAGCCAGGCCGTCAGCAGCCCGGCGGTGAAGGCATCCCCGGCTCCGGTCGTATCCAGGACGGGACCCGGCCCGGCCAGCGACGGCCGGTGCAGTACACCGCCGCGATCGGCCCACAGCGCTCCAGAAGCACCGCAGGTCACCGCGACCACCGGAAACTTTGTAGCCAGGGAAACAGCTGCCTGCTCGACGTCCAGGAAGCCGCTGAGGGCCTGCGCCTCGCTGGCGTTGGGCAACAGCACATCGATGCCTGCGATGTCAGTCAGGAAGCCTTCGACGCCGTACTCGCGAAGCGGCGCCACCGATGCCGGATCGACGGACACAGTCCGGCCCAGCGCCTGCGCCCGGCCGATTGCGGTCAACGCAGTCCTGCGCGTCTCGGCGTCGAGCAGGGTGTATCCCGAGACGTGCAGGTGCCGGTGTGCGGCGATCAGGGCTTCGGGAAGGTCGGCCTCGGTCAGGGCCCGGTTGGCGCCCCGGTCGCTGGCCATACTGCGCTCTGCGTCGGTACCGATGATCGCGACGATGGTGCCGGTTGGGAGGTCGCTGCAGGTACGAAGGGCGAGTTGCACACCCACCGTGCGAAGGAGGTCGCAGATCGGTCCCGAATCGCTGGCCCCGACGCAGCCGGCGAGGGTCGTGGCCACTCCCAGACGCCCCAGCCAGGCCGCCACGTTCGCGCCGGCACCGCCTGGTCGCTGCCGGATCTCGGCGGCAACATCTGTGCCGTCCTCGATCGGCCGTTCGGGACGAACCAGGACATCGAGATTGATGTCCCCGACGACCAGCACATCCCCCGTCGGCGGCTGCGGCAGGTCAGCCATCCAGGTTCTTGCAGGCCACGGCGATCTCGGCAGCCAGGGCGGCGTTGCGCCGTACCAGGTCCACATTCACATCCTGGGTCCGTCCGTTGCTGGCGATGTGCAAGCGGTCCAGGACAAAGGGCGTGACGTCCTTGCCGGTCACTCCAGCCTCGACGGCCGCCGAGATCGCATAACTCAACACTGTGTCGTGCAGGCCAGGGTCCATCTGTCGATCCACCGGAAGTGGGTTGGCCACGATCAACGCGCCTGAGCTGAAGCCATCCCCGGCCGCGAAGACCTGCGCGACCTCCTCCGGAGTCTCGCAACCCCAGTCCAGCCTCGACCCGGACTCGGTGACGTAGAAACCGGGAAAGGCCACGGTCTGATACCCGATCACTCCCACCGAGAGGCTTTCCAGCCGTTCCAGCGTCGCCGGTACGTCTAGGATCGATTTCACCCCAGCGCAGACGACCACGATCCTGGTACGCGCCAGCACATCCAGGTCGGCGGATTCGTCGAAGCTGTCCCGGGCCCCGCGATGGACACCCCCGAGGCCGCCCGTGGCAAAGACCGAAATTCCGACGGCGCTGGCCAGCGCCGCTGTACCGGCCACTGTCGTCGCACCGCTGCGACCGAGTCCGGCGGCGATCGGCAGATCGCGCAGGCTCAGCTTGGTCAGGTCCGGGTCCTCGCAGATCCGCCTCAACTCCTCGCCGGACAGGCCGATATGGCCCACCCCGTCGAGCAACGCGATCGTTGCCGGTACCGCGCCGTTGCGGCGCACGACCTCCTCGAGTTCGCGGCCGGTCTCGAAGTTCACTGGCCGTGGGAGGCCGTGGGCCAACAGCGTGCTCTCCAGGGCGACGACCGGCCGTCCCTGCTCCAGCGCCTCTGCCACGTCGGGGTGACGATGGATCGGGAACACTCCTGACTCCTCTCAGCTCGACGCAGCCTAAGCTGGCATCATGGTGGCGGTGACGACCAGCACCGAGACGATCGAGCGTCCTGAGGTCCGCGACCGGGAAAGTGATTCCCCGGACGAGGTCTTCCACTACGTCAAGAAGGACAAGATTGCCGAGAGTGCTGTCCTGGGATCCATGGTGCTGGCGCTGTGCGGCGAGATCTTTCCGGTGACTAAGACGCCCAAGCCGGGTAGCCCGGTCTGCGAACCATGCAAGGAGATCTACGCGCAGCTCCGCAGGGGATGATCATCCCCTCAGAGCGCCAGCATCGTGACGCCAGATCGTTCGGCTTCCATCGCCCGCCGGGCTGAGCGTCTCCGGTCGATCTTGCGCGGGGGAGCCGGCCACCGAGCCTGAATCGCCGCGTTGAGCTCGGCACCCAGCAGGATCGACAGACCCAGCAGGAAGAAGAACAGCAGCGCCGCGATCGGTGCGGCCAGGGCGGCGTACGGGACGGTTGTGGCGAAGAAGTACGACACGTAGATCCGCAGCCCCCAAGCGCCCAGCACGAAGACCACCATCGCGAATACCGCGCCGGGTACGTGGCGGCGCCACGGCAGCCGCCGAGGTAGGACGACGTGGTAGAGGCTTGCCAGCATCACGACGATCAGCACGCACACGACGACCGGATAGACCAGTGTGATCAAGAAGCCGACAGTTTCCTGATACCTCTGCGGGAACCACGACAACAGCAGGCCCGGGCCCAGCAGCAACAACGGCAAGGTCAGCACAGCGGTGAGCCCGAAGGCGATGAACAACCAAAGGGCTAGCAGCCGGCTGCGGATAGGCCCGCGGACATCGCGCTGGTCGTAGGCAATCACGATGGTGTTGACAAACGTGGCCATGGCCGAGGAACCAACCCAGAGCGAGATCCCGAATCCGAGGCTGATCAAGTCGAGCCGGCCGCGACTGAGCACTTCGTTCACCGTGGGAACCACGATCGAGTCGATCACGTCGGTCGTGACGATGCTCGACAGCCAGTCGGTGAGCCGGTCCTCGGTGACGGTGACTGCATTAGCGCCGAGGACGTTCGAGAAGTAGCCCAGTGATCCCAGCAGTGCCAGCAGAAGCGGTGGCAGTGACAGCAGTTGCCAGAACGCCGCTTCGGCCGAGAGTCCGAGGACGCGGTCTTTCCAGGCTTTGGACAATGTCCGGCCGAGCACCGAGAGCGGCGCAGACTTTCGGCCCTTATGGGAGCCAGAACCGAAGGAAGGTGCTGGCGCCGCTGCGTCGACCAGCGACACGGCGGAGTTCGGCACACGGGTGGTCGGCGCCGTAGTC
>JACCTM010000488.1 GCA_013812385.1 Geodermatophilaceae bacterium
CACAAGCTGACCCCGCTCTACCCCCAGGATCGCCTGAGGTTGGAGACCACTGCCGAGCAGCTGACCACTCGGGTGATCGACCTGGTCATGCCGATCGGCAAGGGCCAGCGCGCTCTGATCGTCAGCCCGCCCAAGGCGGGTAAGACGATGGTTCTGCAGTCGATCGCGAACGCGATCACGCAGAACAACCCGGAGTGCCACCTCATGGTCGTGCTGATCGACGAGCGACCCGAGGAAGTCACCGACATGCAGCGTTCGGTGAAGGGTGAGGTCATCGCCTCGACCTTCGACCGGCCGCCGACCGACCACACCACGGTCGCGGAGTTGTCCATCGAGCGGGCCAAGCGCCTGGTCGAGATGGGCCACGACGTGGTCGTGCTGCTGGACTCGATCACCCGCCTCGGTCGGGCGTACAACAACTCCTCACCTGCCAGCGGGCGGATCCTGTCCGGTGGCGTCGACTCGACCGCGCTCTACCCGCCCAAGCGTTTCCTGGGTGCCGCGCGCAACATCGAGAACGGTGGCTCGCTCACCATCCTCGCGACCGCGCTGGTGGAGACCGGCTCGACCGGCGACACGGTCATCTTCGAGGAGTTCAAGGGCACCGGTAACGCCGAGCTCAAGCTCGACCGCCGCCTTGCCGACAAGCGGATCTTCCCGGCCGTCGACGTCGACGCTTCGGGTACCCGCAAGGAAGAGATCCTGCTGTCACCGGACGAGCTCGCGGTGGTCATCAAACTGCGCCGGGTGCTGCATGCACTCGACCCGCAGCAGGCCATCGAGTTGCTGCTGGACAAGATGCGCAAGACGCCCACGAACGTCGAGTTCCTCATGCAGATCCAGAAGACCACCCTGGGCCCGAACGAGTAGCAGCTGCCGGCCTCCGCGCCGTTCCCACTGGGGAATAGCGCGGGGGCCTGCGGCCTTACACTCGGCGCCGACATCAAGGAGTAACGATGAAATCCGACATCCATCCCGACTACGTGGACACCCAGGTGACCTGTAGCTGCGGGAACACCTTCACCACCCGAAGCACGGCCAAGAATGGCGTCATGCACGCCGAGGTCTGCTCGGCCTGCCACCCCTTCTACACCGGCAAGCAGAAGATCCTGGACACCGGTGGACGGGTGGCCCGCTTCGAACGCCGCTTTGGCAAGCGCACGAGCACCGAGACCGCCAAAGCCGACAGCTAGCTCCACCAACGGCGCCTGCGCGCTCACCCTTCCCGGTGGGCGGCAGGCGCCGTTTGCTGTCTCCAGCCACCGACTGATGTCATCCAAGGAGAGGAGTACGTCATGAACGCGCCTGCCGTAGCCGGCGATCCACAGCGCCTGACCGAGATCCTCGCCGAGTACCAGGAACTGGAAACCGCCCTAGCCGATCCGGCCGTGCACGCTGACGGAACCCGGGCCCGGACCCTCGGTCGGCGCTACTCGCGAATGGGTCCGGTCGTTGCCACCCATCGCGAGTTGGAGGCCGCTCGTGGCGATCTGGCAGCGGCCCGGGAGTTGGCCGACGAAGACGCCGGATTCGCGCTCGAGGCCGAAGAACTGGCGGTCCGGATCGAGGCGCTCACCGAGCGGCTCGAGGAGCTGCTCCTGCCACGCGACCCCAACGACGACAAGGACGTCATCCTCGAGATCAAGGCCGGCGAGGGCGGCGAGGAGTCCGCACTGTTCGCCAGGGACCTGCTACGGATGTATCTGCGCTATGCCGAACGCAAGGGCTGGCAGACCGAGGTCCTCGACGCGGTCGAGTCCGACTTGGGCGGTTACAAGGACGTCAGCGTCGCGGTCAAAGCACGCACGGCCGACGAGGCGGGCATCTGGTCGCGGTTGAAGTGGGAGGGCGGTGTGCACCGGGTGCAGCGGGTGCCCGTGACCGAGTCGCAGGGCCGCGTCCACACCTCGGCCGCCGGTGTCCTGGTCATGCCCGAGGCAGAGGACGTCGAGGTCACGATCGACCCCAACGACCTGCGGATCGATGTGTACCGCTCGTCCGGTCCGGGCGGGCAGAGCGTGAACACCACCGACTCCGCCGTACGGATCACCCACGTCCCATCCGGCCTGGTCGTGAGCTGCCAGAACGAGAAGTCCCAACTGCAGAACCGGGAGCAAGCGATGCGAATCCTGCGGGCGCGGATGCTGGCCGCGGCCATGGACGCAGCAGCAGGGGCGGCGAACGACGTACGGCACAGCCAGGTTCGTACGGTCGATCGCAGCGAGCGGATCCGGACCTACAACTTCCCGGAGAACCGGATCGCCGACCACCGGATCGGCTTCAAGGCCAACAACCTCGAGCAAGTCCTGGACGGAGAGCTGGACGCGATCATCGAGGCACTGGTGCTGGCCTCTCGCACCGAACAGCTGGCCGGCTCCGGCGATCGTGGTTCGGCCTGAGCCGCAGTCCTCGCTCTAGCGGTTCTGCTCTCGCGTCAGCGATCGGACAACCAGGCCGCCACGTCACGGATGTACCGGTCGAACTGGTCACGCGCCAGCGGGAGCGCGGAAGCCACCCGATCGAGGTCGACGGCGGCGTACTCGTGTACGAGTAGGTTGCGCATCCCCGCTGCCAGTTGCAGATCACCAGCGAGCTCCGAGCTGATCAAGCCGATCTGGGCCGCGGACGAGAAAGACTCCCGATAGCTGGCCGGTGCGCGATCAACGGTCGCTGCGACGATGTGGGTGTTGACGGCGACAGCGAGATCCACCAGCTGGGTGAGAACGCGCTCGACCGCCCGCAGAAGGAGTCTCTGCTCACGTAGACGCGCCACGTCCGGGTCATTCGCACTCCTCAAGTCGTCAACCAGGTCCCGCATCAGGCGCAGCTTCGCCTGGACCGTCGCGACGTCCAGCGCCCTCGGCGTCATCCGCGCAGCAGCTCGAGGTCGAGGTCGCGCAGCCAGCCGGTTTCCAGGTACTCGCCGATGGCGGCCATCTGGAACGAGGCGAATGCCCCCGGTTCGCTCTCGAACAGTGGCACGGCGGGCACCACGGCGTTGCGGCGAGCAGTCGGCGACGCACGGTCGAGGATCAGCAGGTCGACCCGGTCCGTACCGGCCAGCTCACTGAGCCGCTCGAGGGTCCGCAGGTCGTCGTGGACGCCTCTGGGCTGGTACAGCACCGCTACGTCCAGATCTCGCGGCGAAGTCTGACCGCGAGCGGCGCTGCCGAAGACCGTCAGAACGCGCACACCCAGCTCAGTGCAGACCATGTCCAGCTGGCCGTTGTGCGCTGCTGCGGTGAGGCGAGACAGCGCGCCTTCAGCGCCCATGTCATGACTCTAGAACGCGAGCCTCCTGCTGGTTGTCCTGCCCACCGACACGGGGTACGGGCGTTGCCGGTGGACCGCTAACGTGCCGAACATCGGTTACCGACCCCTGCGACGGGGCATCGTCGGGCAGTGGCGGGATGATGGAGGCATGACCCAGCGGTTCGACTGTTCCGTCGATGCCCAGAGACGCGAAGGGATCGCCGCGGCGGGCACCGCGATCCGGGCCGGCAAGCTGGTCGTCCTGCCCACCGACACCGTGTACGGGGTCGCCGCGGATGCGTTCACGCCGAGAGCGATCACGGGCCTGCTGGCCGCCAAGGGCCGCGGCCGGGCGATGCCCGTTCCTGTCCTCATCGCCGACGCGGACACCCTCGAGGGCGTGGCGACGAACGTGGGTTCCTCGGCCCGGCTACTCACCCGGGCCTGCTGGCCCGGCGGGCTAACCGTCATCGTCGAACATCCGCCTTCACTGGCCTGGGACCTCGGCGACGGACAGGGGACGGTGGCCGTACGCGTGCCCGACGACGACCTGGCCAGAGACTTGCTCCGCGAGACCGGCCCGCTCGGAGTCTCCAGCGCCAACCGTTCCGGACATCCGCCGGCCCGCACGGCCGACGAGGCGATCGAGGCGCTCGGCGACCTGGTGGCCGTGGTGCTCGATGACGGCCCGCGCAGCGACGGTGAGCCCAGCACGATCGTGGACTGCACGGTGGACCCGCCCCGGGTCCTGCGGGTCGGCGCCGTGTCGCAGTCCCGGCTGCAGTATCTGGTGCCGACCCTCCGTACCGTGACAGCAGATCCGGACGCGCCTGAGCCCACCTCCGCACAGCCGCCGTCCACACCGGCCCAGCCCGAACCCGCCCCAGCACAGCCGAGCCCCGAGGAGCAGCCACACCCATGACCAGTGCCACCTATTGGGGGCCGGACTTCGACGCCTTGCGCGAGACCGACCCGGAGATCGCCGACGTCATCCTCGGTGAGCTGCGGCGGTTGCGTAGCGGACTGCAACTGATCGCGAGCGAGAACTTCACCAGCCCCGCTGTATTGGCGGCGCTGGGCTCTACATTGTCCAACAAGTACGCCGAGGGCTACCCCGGCCGGCGGTACTACGGCGGCTGCGCCGAGGTCGACAAGGCCGAGGAGATCGGGATCTCGCGGGCAAAGGAGCTATTCAGCGCCGAGCACGCCAATCTGCAGCCGCACTCCGGAGCGAGTGCGAACCTCGCGGCGTACGGCGCCTTCATGTCACCGGGAGACACGCTGCTGGGGATGGCGCTCCCGCACGGCGGGCACCTCACCCACGGAACCAAAGTGTCCTTCTCGGGCAAGTGGTTCAACGCCAAACACTACGGGGTGAGCAAGCAGACCGAGCACATCGACTACGACGAGGTCCGTGACCTGGCCCGTGAGCACCAGCCCAAGGTCATCGTCTGCGGGGGTTCGGCGATTCCGCGGACCATCGACTTCGCCACCTTCCGGGAGATCGCTGACGAGGTCGGGGCGATTCTCATCGTGGATGCCGCGCACTTCATCGGACTTGTTGCAGGGCTTGCCATTCCGAGCCCCGTCCCGTACGCGGACGTGGTGACCTTCACAACGCACAAGGTGCTGCGCGGGCCCCGAGGTGGCGCGATCGTCTGCAAGGCCGAGCACGCCAAGGCGATCGATAAGGCGGTGTTCCCGATGATGCAGGGCGGTCCGTTGATGCATTCCGTCGCCGCGAAGGCGGTCAACCTCAAGGAGTGCCAGACCGCGGAGTACCAGGCCTACGCCCGGCAGGTCATCGTCAACGCGCAAGCGCTGACCAAGGGGCTCGAGGGGGAGGGGCTGCGCGCGGTCACCGGTGGCACGGACACCCACCTCGCGCTGCTCGACCTCACGGAGACCGGCGCCACCGGTGCCGAGGCGGCATCCCGCTGCGATGCCGCGGCAATCGTGTTGAACAAGAACGCGATTCCGTATGACCCACAGCCGCCGAGTGTCGCCTCCGGTGTCCGGGTCGGGTCGCCGTCGGTCACGACACAGGGGATGGGTCCCGACGAGATGTCGAGGATCGCTGCGCTCATCGGTCGGGCGATCCGGGACACGACCGGCGCACACGCGGCCGAGATCGCCGCGGAGGTGGGAGACCTCGTCGCCGCCCATCCGGCGTATCCGGAGCCCCGGGCCTGACACCCCCGCGAGCCGACCCGACATGTTGATGGCGAGGACAGCCGGTGCGTGAGTACTCGGTCGTCCTGCTGACCGCGGCGATCGTGACCTTTCTCGCCTCCTCCGTCATCCGCTCGCTGGCCCGGCACTTCCGCGCGATGACGCAGGTCCGGGATCGCGATGTCCATGCCATCCCGACCCCGCGGTGGGGCGGTTTCGGGATGTACGCCGGAGTGGCTGCCGGAATGCTCCTGGCTCATCAGCTCCCGGCTCTGCAGCGCACCTTCGATTACAGCTCGGAGACCACTGCCGTCCTGGTGGCCGGTGGACTGATCTGTCTGCTCGGGGCGCTCGACGATCGGTTCGACCTGGACCCGCTGACCAAGTTCGTCGGGCAGATCGCGTGTGCCGGGGTGATGGTGTTGCTCGGGGTGCAGTTGCAATACGTCTATGTCCCCTTCGGCAACATCGGCACGGTCTCGCTCGGCTCCGATGTCGGCGTACCGCTGACGATCCTGCTCACCGTGCTGGCGATCAACGCGCTGAACATGGTCGACGGGCTCGACGGCCTGCTGGTCGGGGTCGCCGGGATCGCGGCGCTGGCCTTCTTCGCGTACTCGTACTACCTGGCTCGTACCGGCTACGGCGACGTTGCCTCGGCCCCGACGCTCACGACCGCGCTGCTGGCAGGGGCCTGCCTGGGCTTTCTGCCCCACAACTTCTATCCGGCCCGAATCTTTTCCGGCGACAGTGGCTCGATGCTGATCGGCCTCATGCTCTCGGCCGCCGCGGTCTCGGCCGCCGGGCGAGCCGATCCCCAGACCCTGTCCTCGCTGGGCGGCGTGCTGCCGCTGACCCTGCCGCTGCTGATCCCGCTGGCGGTTCTCGGCATTCCGCTGGTCGACCTCATGCTGGCCGTTCTGCGCCGTACCCGGGCCCGACGCTCCCCATTCTCACCGGACAAACAGCACCTGCATCACCGGCTGCTCGAGATCGGCCACTCCCAGCGTCGCGCGGTGCTGACCATGTACCTGTGGTCCGGACTGCTGGCCTTCGGCACGGTGGCCATCGCGATCACCCGCCAGACGATCCCCGTGCTGATCGCCATGGCCGTCCTGGCAGTCATCGC
>JACCTM010000066.1 GCA_013812385.1 Geodermatophilaceae bacterium
CGGGTCGGTCTCGCGCTCCCGCATCTCATCCGAGCGTTGGTAGGCCGATACCGGTCCATGCCCGGTCAGGCCGCGGTCATAGATCGCGCGTACGAGTCCTGACTTGCCCCCAAAGGACTTGTAGATGGTCTCGACCGAGACGCCGGCTTCTTTGGCGATTGCGGCGAGGGTCGTCGCTGCATAACCGGCGTCCAGGAATTGCCGCTCAGCCGCGTCGAGAACTGCCTCCCGGTTGCGGCGAGCTTGGGTCTGCCGCCCACTCGAGTCGTACTGACGCGTTGTCCTCTTGACCAGTGCCCTCATTAGGTACATACTCCTGTAACCATTACATAACAGTGTAACAGAATGAGAGGTGTCGTCATGGGTCGACCGGACGACGGAGCCGAGGTCGTGGAGCGCCTGCTCCGAGCCCTGAACGAGCACGACATCGACGGCATGGTCGCGTGCTTCGCCGAGGACTACGTCAACGAGACGCCGGTCCATCCCGCGCGGGGCTTTTCGGGCAGCGAGCAAGTGCGCCGTAATTGGACCCAGATCTTCGCCGGTGTCCCCGACGCCCAGGCTCGACTCGCACGGACAACTGTTGACGGGGACAACGCATGGACGGAGTGGGAGATGTCCGGCACGCGCGTCGACGGGATCCCGTTCCTGATGCGCGGCGTGGTCATCTTCCGGATCGCGGACGATGCGATCGCATCGGCGCGGTTCTACCTCGAGCCGGTCGAAGAGACCAGCGGCGACGTCGACGTGCATACCCTCCGAGTCGCCGGCCAAACGGACGCCGTGGACCACGCGGCGCGTGCGGGGATGGCGTCATGATCCTCGTCGTCGGAGCCACCGGTCAGCTCGGCGGGCTGATCGCGCGGATGTTGCTCGACCAGGGCAAGCCGGTCCGTATTCTCGTCCGACCCGCCTCGGCGTACGAGCCACTCGTCGCGGCCGGTGCCCGTGCCGTGACCGGCGATCTGAAGGATCCGGATTCACTTGTCGCTGCCTGCCAGGGCGTGGATGCGGTCGTCACCACGGCGAACTCGGTCAGCCGAGGCGGCGAGGACACCGTGGCATCGGTGGATGACGCCGGCAATGCGAACCTCATCGAAGCCGCAGCAGCTGCGAGCGTGCGGCACTTTGTCTTCACGTCAGCGCTCGGCGCCGACCCCGAGCACCTCATGCCCTTCCTGAAGGCAAAGGGCCAGACCGAGCGGCGGTTGCGTACGAGCGGCATGACCTGGACCGTGCTGCAGCCGAACCTCTACATGGACACCTGGATTCCGGCTGTGGTCGGCCCGGCCTTGGCTCGTCAGCCGGTCACATTGGTCGGCGAGGGTTTGCGTCAGCACTCGATGGTCGCCGCTCGCGATGTGGCGTCTTACGCGGTTACGGCGATCGACCATCCAGAAGCGCTGGGCCAGACCCTGTTCATCGGTGGCGCGCATCCGGTCACCTGGCGTGATGTGGTCTGCGCGTTCGAGGCGGAATTGGGCCGGGAAATTCCCGTGCGCACTATCGAGCCGGGCGAACCGGTCCCCGGCCTGCCAGAGGTGGTCAAGCCGCTGCTTGCTGCGCTTGACACGTACGACTCACCGATGGACATGACGCAGCTGAGCGCCCAGTACGGAGTCAGGCCGACCACGCTCCTCGAGTTCGTCCACGGCTTCGTCACGACCAGTCGTCAGGCGGCTGGGTGGGCCCGCGGAGCACCGATGCGGGGAAGATTGCAACGTTAGGTTCGTTGCAGGGCGCGCCTGAGTCGGTTCTAACTACGAGAGGGGGACGCAGTCGCCTTCTCGGGCCAGCGTGACCGGGACCGGGGCCGATTGCACGGAGCGAGCGATCTGGTCGAGCTCGTCGTCGGTGCGGCGTGGGTCGTGGTGGAACAACAACACCCGCCTGGCGCCGGCCGTCGCGCCGAGGCCGATCGCATAGTCGATCGTCGAGTGGCCCCAGGCCCGCCGAGCCGGGAACTCTTCGGCTGTGTACTGCGCATCGTGGATCAATACGTCGACGCCGTCGGCTAGGTCCAGGGCGGCTTCGTGGTAGGGCCCGAATCCGCTGGGCCCATCACCCAGGCTCGCCGGATGATGGTCGGAGAGATAGGCGATCGTGTGCTGACCGTCGCTGATCCGGTAACCGAATGTCCGGCCACCCTTGTGCGGAATCTCGCGAGCTCGGAGGGTTAATCCTTCGATCTCGTGGTCGCCTTCCTCGAGGTGACCGAATGACCAGTCACCGCGCAATTCTCCCGGTGTGATCGGGAAGTGCGGTGGGGACATCGCACGGGCCAGCAGCGCCTGCGCCGTACCCCCGTCCTGGGCCGGCAGCAGCAACCGGACCTTCGCGCCGTCCTGGTCACCGGACCTGAAGAACGGCAGACCCTGGGTGTGGTCCCAGTGCAGGTGGCCGAGCAGGATCGTGCCGCGGAATGGGCGGCCGTCCAGCAACCTGCTGACCCGGGTCAGTCCGGTGCCGGCGTCGAGCAGCAGGCTGGGGTCCTCGCCGTCCCTGGCGATTGCCACGCATGAGGTGTTGCCGCCGTACCGCACGAACTCGGAGCCCGGCGCAGGTGTGGAGCCGCGCACTCCGCAGAAGTGAACCCTCACGC
>JACCTM010000073.1 GCA_013812385.1 Geodermatophilaceae bacterium
CGCCATGCCTCCCTCGATCTCAACTGTGGCCTCGTCGTAGCTGACGATGCTTGTCTGGTGATCGACACCAGGCTGCATGTTCGCGAAGCCGCCGACCTGATCGCGGCAATCCGCCGGGTCACGGATCGGCCGTGGACGGTGGTCAACACCCACGCGCACTGGGATCACTGCTTCGGAAACTCCGCATTCCGGCCCGCTCCGATCTGGAGCCATGTCCGCGCCGCCGCTGACCTGGCTGCTTCCGGGGAGCGGCAACGGGCAGTCGCTGTTCGGCAGGCCCGCGACACCGGCCGCGACGACCGGGCCGATCAGATCCGCACGGCACCGATCGACCCGCCTGAACGGCTGGTCGAGGAACACACGGAGTTGATCGTCGGGGGGCGTCCGGTCGATCTGCGGTTCTTGGGTCGCGGTCACACCGACGGCGATCTGGTGGTCGAGGTTGACTGTGGCAGTGAGGGCTCCGTCGTCTTCGCCGGCGACCTTGTGGAGGAGGGCAATCCGCCCGGCTTCGACGACGCCTACCCCCTCGACTGGGCGGCGACCCTCAGTCGGCTGCACGCACTCGCGAGAGGCCCCGTGGTCCCGGGACATGGGGCGGTCGTCGACGCCGAATTCGTCAGCTGTCAGCGGGCGAACATGCTGGCCATCGAGCGAATCATCCGCGAGGCCTTCAACGAATCCGGCGCGGCGGCCGACTTCAACGGCTCGCTCCCGGATGCCAGCCCGTACGACGATGACACGACGCGCCTGGCCGTACGACGCGGCTGGCTCCAGCTTCGTGGTTGACCTGCCCGGACCGCTGCGAGCGGCCTTGGAAGCCGAGCTAGACGGTTTATCGATGCGGGAGCTCGGGCGGGCGGCTGAGCAATTGAGCAGGCGCTACCGCGCCGATCAGCCGGCCGACCTTCCGATCCTGGGATCGCCACTGGCTACGGCTGCCTACCTCACCACTCGGATGCCGGCGACCTATGCCGCGGTCCGCCAGGTCTGTGATCGGCTTGCCGCCGCCCGACCAGACTTCCGACCATGCACCATGCTCGACCTCGGAGCCGGCACAGGGGCGGCTACCTGGGCGGCGGCTGATGCCTATCCGAGCCTGGAGGTGACCCACCTCGTGGATTCCTCTGCTCCCGCTCTGGCGTCGGCCAGACGGATGCTGGACCGCAGCTCCCTGCGCGTCACCTACGCGCTTGATCGGGTGGATCAACCCGGTTCGTGGTCGAGTGGCGGCGGCTTCGATCTCGCCGTCTGCGGGTTCCTGCTCGGCGAACTCCCCTCGGCCTCCCAGAACGCTGTCATCGCCGGCCTGGCCCGAGCCGCACAAACGGTCGCCATCATCGAGCCAGGCACTCCAGCCGGCTATCGACGTGTGTTGGCGGCCAGACAGGAGCTGATCGCAGCCGGGCGACACGTCCTGGCCCCTTGCCCGCATGACCTGGCGTGCCCGCTGGAGACGACCCAGGACTGGTGCCATTTCGCCGTACGCCTGACCCGTTCCATCCGCCACCGGCAGGTCAAGGGCGGCGAGCGGGGGTACGAGGACGAGAAGTACGCCTACGTCGTCGCCGCCGCACAAGTCCCGGTAGACCGGGCGAACCGCATCCTTCGACATCCGCAGGTCCGCACCGGGCATACCCGGTTGATGCTCTGTTCGACCGCCCCGGGCATCGAGGCCGTGACGGTCAGCAAACGACACGGAGCGGACTATCGCGCCGCCCGCGATGCCGGTTGGGGCGATGCATGGCCACCAGTGCCGCCCGGTTCGTGATCTTGACCACCGGGGTTTCCCGGGCTTGGGGCTAGCTATTGGCGGGAACGGTGCCGAACTGCGGGCCTTCGGTACGGGTGCGCTTAAGTTCGTAGAAATACGGCAGGTTCGCCAGCGCGACCGCTCCGTCAAAGGCCTTGGCGGCTTCCTCACCGGTCGGCACGCGAGAGATGACCGGGCCGAAGAACGCCGTGCCGTCGATGTGCATCACCGGTGTGCCGACATCGTCCCCGACCGGGTCCATGCCTTCGTGGTGGGAGGCGCGCAACGCCTTGTCGAAGTCCTCGGAGTCCAAGGCGTCGGCCAGATCAGCGGGCAAGCCGGATTCGGCGAGCGACGCTGAGACGAGCTCGCGCGCGTCGAGCTCGGCACTGTCGTCCTGGGAACCATCCTCGGACTCGGGGCGGTCCTGGTGAATCCGGCTCCCCATCGCCGTGTAGAGCGGGCCGAGAACCTCTGAGCCCAGTCTTTGCTCCGCCGCGATCAGGACGCGCACCGGACCCAGGGCCTTCGTCATCAGATCCCGGTAGTCCTCGGGAAGGTCTCGTCCCTCGTTCAGCACTGTCAGTGACATGACATGCCAGTGCAGGTCGATGTCGCGAACCTTTTCGACCTCCAAGATCCACCGGGAGGTCAGCCAGCACCACGGGCAGGCGGGATCGAACCAGAAATCCACCCGGGGGGTGTGATCGGGACGCGGGTCAGCAGCAGCAGTCATGTCAGGTCAACCGGCCGGCCGGCAGCGGCTATTCCCCGAGCGCAACTGATTTCCTGGGTTCGTTTCCTAGGTTCGCCGACGGAGTGACAGACTCCCTCTCCGTGGCTATCGCGAACCTGACCCGAACCGATGCTGCCCGCAGAGCGGAACTGCTCGACGTCGGCAGCTACGAAGTGACTCTGGATCTCACCGATGGCGGCGGGAAACCCGGAGATACGACGTTCCGCTCCCGCACCGTGGTCCGCTTCACCTGTCGTGAGCCGGGGGCAGACACATTCATCGACGTGATCGCTGACAGCTTCGCCGAGCTGACCCTCAACGGGGAGTCCGTCGATGCCTCGGCCTACCGCCCGTCCACCGGTCTCCCGCTGACCGGCCTGGCGGCCGAGAACGTCCTGGTTCTCGACGCGACCTGCCGCTACACCAACACCGGGGAGGGTCTGCACCGCTTCGTCGACCCGGTTGACGGTTCGGTCTATCTCTACACCCAGTTCGAGACCGCCGATGCCAAACGGATGTACGCCTGCTTCGACCAGCCGGACCTCAAAGCGGAGTTCACCTTCCACGTCACCGCCCAGCAGGACTGGGAGGTGGTGTCCAATTCCCGCGTCGACGCCACCGAAGAGGGGCCTGGCGGCGCGAAGGTCGTGCATTTCCGGACCACGCCGCGCATCTCGCCGTACATCACCGCTCTGATCGCCGGTCCGTACCACAAGGTCACCGACGAACACGAGGGAATCCCGTTGGGCCTGTACTGCCGGTCCTCCCTTGCCCAGCACCTGGATTCCGACGAGCTGTTCGAAGTCACCAAGCAGGGCTTCGACTTCTATCACCGGGTCTTCGACTACCGGTACCCCTTCGACAAGTACGACCAGCTTTTCGTTCCTGAGTTCAACGCCGGTGCGATGGAGAACGCCGGTGCGGTGACGATCCTCGAGGACTACGTCTTCCGTTCCCGCACAACGCAGTCCGCGTACGAGCGTCGCGCCGAAACTATCCTGCACGAGCTTGCGCACATGTGGTTCGGCGACCTGGTGACCATGCGCTGGTGGGACGACCTGTGGCTCAACGAGTCCTTCGCCACCTATGCCAGCGTCGTGTGCCAGGCCGAAGCCACCAAGTACCACACCGCCTGGACCACGT
>JACCTM010000089.1 GCA_013812385.1 Geodermatophilaceae bacterium
GTCGTCGGCGAAGCGACGGTCAACGAGCTGGCCGAACCGTTTTCGATGACCGTGCAAGCGGTCTCGAAGCACCTCAAAGTGCTCGAGAACGCCGGTCTGATCGTTCGCGGGCGCAAGGCTCAGTCGCGACCGTGCCGGTTGTCGGACAAGCCGCTCGGTGATGTCGTCGACTGGATCGAGATCCATCGGCGACGTACCGAGGACCGCTTCGACCGCTTCGACCAATTGCTCCAGAAATCACTCCGACCCCAGAAAGGGGACCCGTCATGAACACCACGGCCCGTACCAGTGATTTGTCCGTCAACGCAGCACCGAACTCTCACGAGATCGCCTTCACTCGCACCTTCGACGCACCTCGCGAGGCTGTCTACGCCCTGTACACCGACGCCACCGCCATCCCGCAATGGTGGGGCCCGCGCCGGTTCCGGACGGTTGTCGACGAGCTGGACCTGCGCGTGGGCGGCCGCTGGCGGTTCCTCAACATCGACTCCGACGACAACGAATACGGGTTCCACGGCGTGTTCCACGAGATCACGCTGGGCGAGCGGATCGACCAAACCTTCGAGTTCGAGGGCGCACCCGGGCATGTCTCGCTCGAGACGCTGCGCTTCGGGCAGGACGCCGACGGTCGGACCAGGTTGACCGGGACGTCGGTGAGCCTGAGCGTCGAGGCCCGCGACGCGATCGTCGGCTCGGGCATGGAGGGCGGGCTGGCCGAGACCTACGAGCGGCTGGAAGAGCTGCTCGCCGGCAGCTGACCCGCGAGCCGCGGCTCGGCGCAACAACCCGGGGCTGCGAAGCGGACTTTCTCCGGAGAAAGGTCACGTCGCGCGGCGCGCTGACCGCACTTTCTCCGGAGAAAGTGCGGTCAGTCTTCGGGGAAGCTGCGTTCAGGGCGGCCAGGATGGGTGCATGGAACTGCGCATCTTCACCGAGCCTCAGCAGGGCGCGAGCTACGACGACCTTCTCCGCATCGCGAAGTCCACGGAGGACTTGGGTTTCGATGCCTTCTTCCGCTCCGATCATTACCTCGCCATGGGCGACTCAGACGGCCTGCCCGGCCCCAGCGACGCGTGGGTCAGCCTGGCCGGTCTGGCTCGTGAGACGTCCCGGATCCGGTTGGGCACCCTGGTCTCTCCAGCCACCTTCCGGGAACCCGGGCCGTTGGCGATCACCGTCGCCCAGGTGGACCAGATGAGCGGCGGCCGGGTTGAACTCGGTCTCGGTGCCGGCTGGTACGAGGCCGAGCACTCGGCGTACGGGCTCGGCTTTCCCGACGTGACCGAGCGCTTCGATCGCTTCGAGGAGCAGCTCGAGGTGATCACCGGCCTGTGGGCCACACCCGTCGGTGAAACCTTTCGGCACAGCGGCGCGCACTATTCGCTGACCGACTCGCCCGGGCTGCCCAAACCCGCCCAGCAGCCGGGGCCCCCGATCATCATCGGTGGCGGCGGCAAGCGTCGTACGCCGTCGTTGGCGGTCCGGTACGCCGCCGAGTTCAACGTTGCCTTCCGCAGCGTCGAGGACACCCAGGCCGCTTTCGACCGGGTGCAGGCCGCATGCGACGAGGCCGGCCGGGACCGTACGTCGTTGGTGCTGTCCGTGGGTCAGGTGCTCTGCGTCGGTCGAGACGAGTCCGAACTGAGCCGCCGCGCGGCAGCCATCGGTCGTGACGTCGACGAGTTGCGAAGCAGCGGATTCGCCGGCACCCCGGGCGAAGTCGTCGACCGGATCGGTGAATTCGCGGAGATGGGGGCCACCCGGATCTACCTGCAGGCGCTGGACCTCGCTGACTTCGACCATCTGCAGCTCGTCGCGGATGAGGTAGCCCCGCAACTGACTTGATCCGCTCGAGAGCCGTATTCGCCGCTCGCGAGCACGCGCTTCGACGACAGGGTCGAACGCGACACTCGACCCGCAGGTAGCGTCTGAGGCAGACCATGTCCTCCCCACAGACCGCGAACCTCGTCACCGCGGAGGCAGTCTCGGTCAGCTTCGGCGTCAAGCCGGTCCTATCCGGTGTCAGCCTGGGTGTCTCGGCCGGTGACCGGATCGGCGTCGTCGGGCGCAACGGCGGTGGCAAGTCCACCCTGGTCAAACTCCTGGCCGGACAGAGCCTGCCGCTGTCCGGTCGGGTGGCCCGGGCCCGCGGTCTGCAGACTGACCTGCTGGGACAGCAGGACGATCTCGATCCGGGTTCGACGGTCCGTACGGTCGTTCTGGGCGATGACGCCGAACATGTCTGGGCCTCCGATCCACAGGCCCGCGAGGTCGTACAGACCCTGCTCGCCGGTCTCGACCTCGACGCTGGGATCGCGCCGCTATCCGGAGGTGAACGTCGTCGAACTGCCTTGGCCCGCTTGCTGGTACGCGATCAAGACCTGCTGATCCTCGACGAGCCGACCAACCACCTCGACATCGATGTCATCTCCTGGCTGGCCGGGCACCTGGCCCGACGATTTGCCACCGCTCGTGGTCGGGGACTGGTCGTCGTCACCCACGACCGGTGGTTCCTCGACGCCGTCTGTGACCGGACCTGGGAGGTGCACGACGCGACGGTGTCGGCCTACGACGGTGGCTACGCCGCGTATGTGCTGGCCCGCGCCGAGCGCGACCGGCAGGCGGCTACCGGCCAGGCCAAACGCACGCAGTTGATCCGTAAGGAGTTGGCGTGGTTGCGCCGTGGGCCGCCTGCGCGTACGTCCAAGCCGCAGTTCCGGATCGACGCCGCCAACGCGCTGATCGACGCCGAACCCGAGCCGCGGGACTCGTTGGCCCTGTCTCGGCTGGCCAGTATCCGGCTGGGCAAGAAGGTGCTCGAACTGGAGGACGTCACGGTGCACCGCGGCGGCCGGAACCTCCTGGACGGCGTGACCGCGCGATTCGGCCCGGGCGACCGGATCGGGATCCTCGGCCCGAACGGAGCTGGGAAGACGACGCTGCTGGCCCTCTTGTCCGGCGAACTCGAACCCCACACCGGCCGGGTCGAGCGCGGCAGCACCGTCGCCGTCGGGCAGCTCACCCAGGGCCCTGGCGCGCTCGACCTGCGTCGTACGCCGTTGCAGACCGTCGAGGACATCGGCCGGGTTGCGGTGTCCGGCGGTGGTGAACTGGGCGGCGGACAGTTGCTGGAGCGGTTCGGCTTCGTCGGTGATCGGTTGGTCACACCGATCCAGGATCTGTCCGGCGGGGAGCGCCGTCGGCTGCAGGTGTTGCGGGTTCTGCTGGATCAACCCAACGTGTTGCTGCTCGACGAGCCGACCAACGATCTGGACATCGACACCCTGACCGTCCTGGAGGACTTCCTGGACGGCTGGCCGGGAACGCTGTTCG
>JACCTM010000109.1 GCA_013812385.1 Geodermatophilaceae bacterium
GCGCCGACTCGTCGACGATGGCGTGCACGGCATCCAGCCGCAGCCCGTCCACGTGATAGTCGCGCAGCCACATCAATGCGTTGTCGACGATGAAGGCGCGTACCTCGTCGCTGCCGGGCCCGTCCACGTTGATGCCCTGGCCCCAGTTGGTGTGGTGCCGGTCGTCGAAGTACGGGCCGAAATCAGCCAGAAAGTTTCCCGCCGGTCCCAGGTGGTTGTAGACGACATCGAGCACGACGCCTAGTCCCTTTGCGTGGCAGGCATCTACGAGCTCCTTCAGCCCGTCGGGGCCGCCGTACGGCGAATGCGGCGCCCATAGATCGACGCAGTCGTACCCCCAGCCGCGCACCCCCGAGAACTCGACAACCGGCATCAGCTCGATCGCATCCACACCCAGCTCGACCAGATGATCCAGACGCTGGATGACACCGGAAAAGGTCCCGGCTTCGGAGAAGGTTCCGACGTGCAGCTCGTAGAGCACTGAGCGGGACAGCTCGATCCCGCCCCAGCCAGCCTCGCTCCACCTGAAGGATCCGTGGTCGACCCAGCGCGACGGCCCGTCGACGCCGGCCGGCTGGTGCGCCGACCGAGGATCGGGCCGCGGCGGCCCACCGTCGATCGACAGCGCATAGTCCACGCCGGGAACCAGAGACGGCACGATCCCCGCCCAACGGCCACGCTCCATGCGCACCAGGGCAATCCGCTCGCCGCCGATCAGAACCTCTACAGCGTCTTCGGCATGCGGAGCCCACACGGAGAACTGCACGTCAGGCGTCCGGGGAGCGTTCGAGCAGGGCGACTGGGAAGGTGGCCAGCAACTCAGCGACGAGGACATCGCCGTCCTGCCAGGAAGCCCCGGCCAACAGGTTGGTCCAGGACCCGGCCGGCAGGCCGAACGCCGTGTCGCCCCAGTCCGATCGCAGCCCGAGGACAAGCCGGGGCACGATCACCGCGATCGATCCACCCCGGGTGAAACCGACCGCGCGATCGGCCGCCGCGCCGGAAAAGACAAGCGGTGCATACGCTCCTGCGGCCCCAGCGCCGAACATTTCTGGGCGCCGTCGACGCACGTGCAGCGCCTCACGTACGACCCGCAGTTTCGGCAATCCTTCGTCCGCGCGCGCGAGCAGCGCCGCCGGTGTCAGGTCACCGACCTCTGACAGCAATGCGCGACGGAGCTCGAAGTCAACCGGTCGCCGGTTGTCAGGGTCGACCAGGCTCAGGTCCCACAGTTCGGTGCCTTGATAGGTGTCGGGTACGCCCGGCACGGTGAGCTGTAACAAGGCCTGGGACAACGCGTTCACCCGGCCCGGCTCCACCAGCGCTGCCACGAACGCCGCTATGGCATCAACCAGATCCGAATCGCCGAGTACGCCAGCCACGTAGGCGTCCCGGGCATCGTCGTAGACCTGGTTCGGCTCGGTCCAGGTGGTGTGCTGCTTGGCCTCCTTGGTTGCCTTGGCGAGGTACTCCGTCGCCCGCGACACCGACAACGGCCACGCTCCGACCAACGTCTGCAGGAACATGTGCTGGGTGTGTCGATCCGGATCACCGCCCGGCCAATGCACGGCCGAGTCACTCATCCAGTGCGCGCAGGCCGCCGTCCACTCCCGCGGGATCTCGGAGAGCAGGGCCAGCCGCGCCCGAACGTCGGCCGAGCGCTTGGTGTCATGTGTCGACAGGGTCGTCATGGTGTCCGGCCACCGACTGTGGGCCTCGGCATTCGCGTCATGAAACTCAGCCACCGTTGTCCCGAACCGACCAGGGTCACCGCCGACCTCGTTCAGTGCCAGCAGGCGCGTGTACCGGTAGAACGTGGTGTCCTCGACGCCCTTGGCCATCGCCGGACCGGTCAACTGCTGAAAACGCATCACCCATTCCTGCTCAGCCGCGGTTGAACCCGGCAATCGGAGCAGCAACAGGTCGGCAAAGAAACCGAGAAGGTCGGGATCGATGTCCGGGCGTCGTTCGCCGACTGCCGCACACGCCGCTTCGACGTAGTGAATGTCGGAGGAACGTACGACTCCGGCCTCGGCCTGTACATAGGTGCGATACACCGAGAAGGCAGCCAGCAACTCCTCCAGCGCGTCGTGCAACTCGTGACGCGTGCGGTCGCGTTGATGCCGGCGCCCTTCGCACACGGAGGCGAGCAGGTCGGAAAGCCGATTGACGTCGGCAGCCAGCAGCTCGCGCACTGCCCACTGCTTGGCTTCGCGCTGTACGGTCGCGAAGTCGGCTGTTGCACCGGTCAATTCGCCGTACGACGAGGTCAGCGACGCCTCACCGGCCGGGTCGATGAACAACCCTCCGATGGCAGCGAGCCGATCGTACCCGGTCGTGCCGGCAACCGGCCAGGACTCGGGCAGAGCCTCGCCGTGTTCGAGGATCTTCTCCATGACCGTCCATGCGCCGTCAGTGACCTCGGCGAGCCGCCGCGCGTAACCCTCCGGATCCCGAAGTCCGTCAGGATGATCCACGCGAAGCCCGTCCACGACGCCATCGCGCACCCAGGCGAGGATCTGCGCGTGAGTGTCGTCGAACACTTCGGGATCCTCGACGCGCACTCCGACCAGCGTGTCGATGTCGAAGAACCGCCGGTAGTCCAGGTCGCGTCCGGCGGTGCGCCAGAAGGCAATTCGATGGTTCTGGATCTCGAGGAAGGCGTCCAGGGCGTCGCTGTCCGCGTTGAGCTCGGCCAGGGTCTTGTCCACCGCGTCCCCGAGCGCCGGGCGTTCCTCGAGCAGCCGGCGGAATTGTTCGCGCAGCACGCCGGCATCGCGCCTGCGTTCGGCCATGCTGTCCGGATCGGTCCGAGTGGCCGCCGGCAACCGCCGGTAGGCCGTCGCGATGAAGGCGAGGTCGTCATCACCGGTGGCCGCGGCTGCCGGAACCAGAACCGCCTCCAGCGTCCGCGGTGAGACCGGTAGCCGGTGATCGAAGTACCGGATCGAGAACACCGGTCCGTCGCGTACGACGGTGATCTCGCCGCGGTCGAGAACCCGGCCGTAGTGGTCACCGAGGATCGGCATCAACAGGGTGTTGCGCAGCTTGGCTTCCGGCGGATCCCAGGTGACATCGAAGTGGCCGGCCCAGAACGAGGATGGACCGTTCTCCAGAACGTCCCACCACCAACAGTTCTCGGGACCGGTGATGGCCATGTGATTGGGGACGATGTCCAGTACCTGCTGGAGACCGGCCGCCTTCACCGCTGCCGTCAGCCGGTCGTACCCGGCAACTCCACCCAGTTCCGCACTCGGGCGCGACGGGTCAACGACGTCGTACCCATGGGTGGATCCATTGGCTGCCTGCAGGATCGGCGATAGATACACGTGTGAGACGCCGAGCTCGGCAAGGTAGTCGACGATGGCGGCCGCCTTGTCGAAGTCGAAGTCGGGGTTCAGCTGGAGCCGGTAGGTCGACAGCGGCGCTCGGGGCATCGGGGGCGGCCGCGAATCAGGCGCTGGCTGATGCGGGTTCGACGCGGCGTAGTAGAACGACCGAGCGATCGATCACCACGAGGTCGCCGCGGATCTCGGTTTCCTCCGTCGCCGACTCGGTGGTGGCCGCGGTGTCCAGTTGACACTCCCAGTCCTGTCCCCACGAGCCGCTGATCGTCCACTTGCGGGGCTCGGACGAGGCGTTGATGAGGAGCAGGAAGGAGGCGTCGACGACTCGTTCACCGCGTGCGCCGGGGCTGGTGATCGCCTCGCCGTTGAGGAAAAGCCCCACCGAGACCTCTGGATTGTTCCAGTCTTCCTCGGTCATCTCGCTGCCATCGGGGTTGAGCCAAAGGATGTCGGCGGTGCCGCGCAGCGGTCGACCCTGGAACCACCGGCGGCGGCAGAAGACCGGGTGCTGGCGGCGTAACGCAATCAGCTTGGTCGTGAACGCCAACAGCTCGACGTCACAGTTCTCCCAGTCGTACCAAGAGATCTCGTTGTCCTGGCAGTAGGCGTTGTTGTTGCCGCCCTGGCTGCGCCCTACCTCGTCGCCACCGAGCAGCATCGGAACCCCTTGGGAGAGCAACAATGTGGTGAGCAGGTTGCGCTGCTGGCGGGCCCGCAGTGCCAGCACATCGAGGTCGTCGGTCGGGCCCTCGACCCCACAGTTCCACGAACGGTTGTGGTTCTCGCCGTCGTTGCCGCCCTCGCCGTTGGCCTCGTTGCGTTTTTCGTTGTAGGAGACGAGGTCGGCCAAGGTGAAGCCGTCGTGGGCGGTCACGAAGTTGACGCTGGCCGAAGGACGACGTGAATCAGCTTGGTAGAGATCAGAACTCCCGGTCAGACGCGAGGCCAGTTCGCCGACCACGGCCGGCTCCCCCCGCCAGACGTCCCTGACGGTGTCGCGGTAGTGGCCATTCCATTCCGACCACTGCGGTGGGAAGTTGCCGACCTGATAACCGCCCTCCCCGACATCCCACGGCTCGGCGATCAGCTTCACCTGACTGATCACCGGATCCTGCTGCACGAGGTCGAAGAAGGCCGACAGCTTGTCGACCTCGTGGAACTGTCGGGCCAGCGTGGCGGCAAGGTCGAAGCGGAACCCGTCCACGTGCATCTCGATCGCCCAGTAGCGCAGTGAATCCATGATCAGTTGCAGGGAGTGCGGGTGAGCCATGTTCAGGCTGTTCCCCGTACCGGTGGTGTCGTAGTAGAAGGCCTTGTCGTCGGGCACCAGCCGGTAGTACGCGCTGTTGTCGATCCCGCGGAAGGACAGCATCGGTCCCATGTGGCTGCCCTCGGCCGTGTGGTTGTAGACCACGTCGAGGATCACCTCGATGCCCGCCTCGTGCAGGGCACGGACCATCGACTTGAACTCCGCGACCTGCGATCCGTTGTCGCCGGCCGAGCTGTACTCGTTGTGCGGGGCGAAGAAGCCGATCGAGTTGTAGCCCCAGTAGTTTCGTAGCCCGCGCTCGACCAGGTGCGAGTCGTGCACGAACTGGTGGACCGGGAGCAACTCAACGGCCGTCACGCCCAACGACTTCAGGTAGTCGATCGCGACCGGATGCGCCAGACCGGCGTAGGTACCCCGTTCCAGTTCCGGAATGTCCGGATGGGTCTGGGTGAAGCCCTTGACGTGCACCTCGTAGATCACGGAGTCGTGTAAGGACACATCCGGCGGCCGGTCGGCGCCCCAGTCGAAGAACGGGCTGACCACCACGGCCTTGGGGACGTGCGGTGCACTGTCGACGTCGTTGCGTGACTCAGGGTCGTCGAAGTCGTAGCCGAAGCAGGCGTTGCTCCAGTCGACATTGCCCTCGAGCGCCTTGGCGTACGGATCGATCAGCAATTTGTTCGGATTGCACCGATGACCCTGGTCGGGAGCCCACGGCCCGTGCACCCGGAATCCGTACCGCTGACCGACACCGATGCGCGGAAGATATGCGTGCCAGCAGAAGGCGTCTACTTCGGCGACGTCCACACGATGCTCGGTCCCGTCGGCGTCGAACAAGCACAGCTCGACGCGCTCGGCCACCTCAGAGAACAGCGAGA
>JACCTM010000112.1 GCA_013812385.1 Geodermatophilaceae bacterium
AGGGTGGGGTCGGGGGCCGAGCCGAAGAGCTCGCCGCGGTTGCTCGAACCGAGATAGGCCTCTTGTACGGCGGCGCTGCCGCGCACCTCATCCGGTGTCCCGGTCAGGAGCACCTGGCCCAGGTGCAGGACCGTGACGCGCTCGGCGAGGGCGAAGACCACGTCGAGATCGTGCTCCACGATGACCACGGTGATCTCCCGGGGCAGCGCCAGGACCAGTTCGGTGAGCCGCCCGCTTTCGGCCGGCGACATGCCCGCAGCCGGCTCGTCCATGAGCAGCAGACGGGGCTCACAGGCCAGTGCCACGGCGATCTCCAGTTGACGTCGCTCGCCATGGGACAGGGCGGAGACGACCACATCGGCCCGCTCGGACAGACCGACGGCCTGCAGCAACTCGCCGACCCGGGCATCGACGTTGCGCTGCCGCCGCGGCAGCAACCAGGTCGCGGTACCCCGGTGCCGCTGGGCGGCCAGCGCCACGTTCTGAGCGGCCGTCTGGGTCAGGAACAGACTCGAGTGCTGCATGGTCTGGGCCAGGCCGCGGCGGGCCCGCCGGACCTGGGAGAGCTTGGTCACCTCGTCGCCGGACAGCGTCACCGTTCCCGAGGTCACCGCCATCTCTCCGGAGATCAACCGGAACAGGGTGCTCTTGCCGGCACCGTTCGGTCCGATCAGCGCATGCCGGGCACCGGAGGAGACGTCGAGGTCCACGCCATCCACGGCTTTGAGTGCACCGAAGCTCCGGCCCACCCCACGCAGTTCGAGGAGCGCGCTCATCGTTGAGTCATAACATGGCGCGCTTCGCACGCGAGTCGACTCCGCTCCTCGGAGCCGTCCGGCGGGGAGGAGCGCTGACAAGAACACCCTCGGCGATCAGCCCCGCCGGACATCTCCTGCGATGCTCGTCTCCGGGTCATCGGGCGGCTCCCTCGGTCTGTCGCATTGGTCTGCGGCGGAAGCGGGTCGTGGCCAGGCCAGCAATCCCGTTGCGCAGCAGGTACACCGCCACGATGAACGCCGCCCCGAGAACCAGGGTGCCGTGCCCATCGAGGTCCGGGCCGTAGACATCGCGGATCAGGACGACCAGCGCAGCGGCGATCGCCGGACCCCACAGCGAACCCGCACCGCCGGCCGCGACAGCAAGTAGGGCAAGGGCAGAGGTGGTGAACCCGACGTCGGCTGGTGTCACGAAGGCGAAGCGCTGGGTGGCCAACAACCCTCCAGCCAGCCCCGCCACGGCGCCGGCTAGAACGAACCCGGCCAGCTTGTACCGGAACGGGGAATACCCGAGGGAGCGCATCCGAGACTCGTTGTCCCGGATCCCGCGCAGGGCGGCACCGAACGGTGATCGGGACAGCGCCCAGATCGTCAGGTAACCGACCGATGCGAAGGCGAGGGTGTACCAGAACACGTAGCCCTCTTGGACCAGGGGCGTGCCGAGCAGCTCTACGGCGGGGATGCCGCCCAGACCGTTGTCGCCACCGGTGACCCCGGACCAACTCTCGGCCAGTTGCTGGATGAGTTCGCCGATGGCCAGGGTCAGCATCAGGAAGAACACGCCGTGCGACCTGACGGCCAGCCAACCGGTGGCCGCAGCGGCGATCGCAGCGACAAGCACGGCGGCCAGTAACGGTACGGGCGCCGCCGCCGTCCAGTACTTGGCGACCAGACCGGCCGAATAGGCGCCGACACCGAAGTAGGCGGCATGACCCAACGAGGGAAGCCCGGTGATGCCGACCAACAGGTCCAGGCTGACCGCGAGCAAGCCGAAGATCAGCATTCGGCCGAGCATTGAGGTCGGGAACGGCGCGACGAACAGGGGTACGGCCGCGAGGATGATCAGCACTACTAGGGCGACCAACCTGCCGAGCGGAACTCGACGGCCCGGCCGAGAACCGGAGTCGTCCACAGTGGAGGGCACGGCCTCGGCGCTCATACCGCACTCGCCTTGCTGCTGCCGAACAGCCCGCGCGGACGAACGATCAACACCAGAGCCAGCGCTCCGAAGAGCATGAAGGAGGCGAAGTCCGGGAGGTTGGCCCGGCCCAGGGATTCGACCTGGCCGATCACCAATGAACCGATCAGCGCGCCGCGCACCGAACCCAGCCCGCCGATGACGATAACCACGAGGGCGAGCAGCAGCACGGTTTCATCCAGGCCGGTGCGGGCGCCGTACACCGGACCACCCAGCACCCCCGCCAGGGCGGCCAGCATGGATCCGAACGCGAACACCCCGGCCTTGACCTTGCGGTTGTCCACCCCCAGGGCGGAGACCATCTCCCGGTCGCTGACGCTGGCCCGGATCAACGCGCCAAGCGACGTCTTCTCGATGACCAGCCAGACCACGATCGCCAGGACCATCCCGACACCGATCAGCGCCAGTCGATAGGCCGGATAGGTGTTGCCGAACACCTCGATCGACTGATTGAGTCCCGGTGGTGCGACCACGTTCTGGACGTCGTCACCGAAGATGATCGAGATGATCTCGGCCACGACCAGGGCCACCCCGAGGGTCAGCAACGCCTGGTCAAGATGCCCGCGGCCGACCAGCGGCTCGGTCGCCACAGATAGGATCAGCCCGGCGACCAGCCCGAATGCGGCAGCAACCGCGAGTGCGGCCAGGAAGCCGCCCCACGAGGACACCCCGCCGGTGAACTGGAAGCCGACGTACGCGCCGATCAGGTACAGCGCACCGTGGCCCAGGTTGAGCACGTCCATCATCCCGAAGACCAGAGACAGACCGACG
>JACCTM010000118.1 GCA_013812385.1 Geodermatophilaceae bacterium
CAGCGCCTGCTTGCCTCGCCGTACCAGGTCCGGGCCGTCCTCGGCGTGGCCCCGCGGATCGAAGCCCTGGCCGAACTGCGCGACGTCGAGGCACCGGTGTACCTGGCCTCGGCCGAGGTGATGGCGCAAGCGGTGGGGTTTCACCTCAACCGAGGAGTTCTGGCCAGCGCGGATCGGCTGCCTACGCAGCCGGTCGAGACGTTGATCGGGTCGGCGACGCGGATCGCTGTGCTCGAAGGCGTCAACGATCACGAGAATCTCGGGTCGATCTTCCGCAACGCGGCCGCTTTCGGGGTGGATGCGGTGCTGCTCGCGCCGGGCTGCGCTGATCCGCTGTATCGGCGTGCAGTGCGGGTCTCGATGGGGCACGTGCTCGCGGTGCCGTTCACCGAACTCGCGGCCTCGTCCCCGTCCGCGCCCTGGTCCCCGCCCGCGGCGGCCTCAAGCCGGTTCGCGGGCTCGCAGTTCGCCGCGCCGTCCCGGTTTGCGCCCTCGTCCCGGTTCGCACGTTGGCCGCAGGCGATCGCGGAACTACGGGCCGCCGGGTTCGCGGTGCTGGCGATGACGCCGGGCCCCGGCGCACTGGCGCTGGGTGATCTCGACCCCGAGCAGCATCCGCGTACGGCTGTGCTTGTCGGCGCCGAAGGGCCCGGGTTGAGCCTCGAGGCGCTGGATGCGGCCGACTTCCGGGTGCGGATCCCGATGCGCGCCGGAGTGGACTCGATCAACGTGGCCACCGCCGCGGCGATCGCCTTCGCGCACCTCGCCGATTAGCACAAGGACCCCTTGTGCCAATCACATTGGTACAAGGGGTCCTTGAGTCAGTGCGTAAGCGGGCGGTGGAGCTCAGGAGGGGTTGGTCAGGCTGAGCTTGCCGAGCAGTTCTTGGGCAGCTTGGGCATGGCTGGGCACGCACATCACTTCGTAGGTGCTCGCCACGACCTGGCTGGTCGAGGTGAAGTCTCGCTTGCCCCGGGTGGCGGCGTACCCGATCAGCCCGAAGATGAGCCCGAACACCGCCCCGTACAGGAGGCCGAAGAGCACCAGCGTGAACAGCTCCCGGTTACCGGGTGCGAACAGGCCCAGTAGGAAGCCGACGAAAAGGCCGAACCAGGCACCGCTGGCCGCCCCGGCCAGGGCCGCGCGGGCCCAGGTCAACCGGCCGGTGATCTGCTCGACCATGCGCAGTTCTGAGCCGATGATGGACGTGTTCTCCACCGGAAACTTGTTGTCCGACAGGTAGTCGACCGCGCGCTGCGCCTCGGCGTAAGTCCCGTAGGACCCGATTCGCATTCCGTCCTTGGGCATGTACACAGATCCAGCCATGCGGGCCAGTCTTTCACGCGCTACGCGGCCTCCCAGCGTCAGGCGAGACTGTCCCGCCAGGCGGTGTGCAGGTCGGCGAAGCGTCCGGAGCCGGCCAACAGGTCGTAGGGCGAACCGTCCTCGATCAACCGTCCGGCGTCCATGACCAGGACCCGGTCAGCGATCTCGACCGTGGACAGTCGGTGGGCGATGATGATCGCCGTACGGTCGGCCAGGATCGTGCCCAGGGCGCGCTGGACCAGTCGCTCGCTGGGTACGTCGAGCGAGCTGGTCGCCTCGTCGAGGATCAGCACCGCCGGATCGGCCAGAAAGGCGCGCGCGAAGGAGACCAGCTGGCGCTGCCCGGCCGAGAGCCGACCGCCGCGCTTGCGTACGTCGGTGTCGTAGCCCTCGGGCAGTCGCTGGATGAACTCGTCGGCCCCGATCGCGCGTGCCGCATGTTCGATCTCGGCGCGGGACGCCCCTGGGCGACCGAAGCCGATGTTTTCGGCAACTGAGCCGGAGAACAGGAAGCTCTCCTGGGTGACCATCACCACGGCCCGGCGGAGATCCTCGTCGGACAGCCGCCGCAGGTCCACCCCGTCGAGACACACGCTGCCCTGGCGCGGGTCGTAGAACCGACCCGCCAAGCGGGCCAGCGTCGACTTACCGGCGCCGGTAGCCCCCACGAGGGCGACCGTCTGGCCCTGCGGGATGTGCAGATCGAGTTCCGGGAGCACGATCGCGTCGCCGTAGCCGAACTGCACGCCGTCGAAGCGCATGTCGCCGTGCGGGTGCGGCAGCGGCTCCGGATCCTGCGCGGGGGCCACACTCGACTGCTCTTCCAGTACGCCGGACAGTTTTTCGAGTGCTGCTACCGCGGACTGGTAGGAGTTGTAGAACATCGCCACGTCCGACATCGGGTCGAAGAATCGGCGGATGTAGAGCAGGAACGCGGTCAGCACCCCGATCTGCAGGTCCCCGTCCATCACCCGGACGGCGCCGTACATCAGCACTCCGACGGTGACCAGGTTGCCGATCAGCTGCACGCCCGGCACGAAGATCGACATCAACCAGAAGGCCCGGTCCTGGGCTTTGCGGTTGTCCTCGTTCAGCGTGCGGAAGATCTCGATGTCCCGCGGCTCCCGGCGGAAGGCCTGCACTGCCCGGATCCCGCCCAGTGACTCGACGAACTGGACGATGACCATCGCGACCGTCTCGCGGGTACGCCGGTAGGCCTTGGCCGAGTTCTTCTGAAACCAGCGACCCAGCAGCAACAGCAACGGGAAAGCCAGCATCGTGACCAGGCCCAACGGCGGATCGAGGACGATCAGCACGATGCCGATCGTCATGATCGAGAACAGCGCGGTGAGCAGGCCGTCCAAGCCTTCGTCGAGCAACTCGTTGAGTGCATCGACATCAGAGGTCAACCGGGAGATCACCCGGCCGGAGGTATACCGCTCGTGAAAGGCCAGCGGCAGGCGCTGCACATGGCTGAACACCCTGCGGCGCAAGGTGAGCAGCATGTCCTGCCCGATCGCCCCGGTGCGCTGTAGAAAGGCGTACCGCAGGATCGCATCGATTCCGGCCGCTACCAGCATTGCCGACCCGATCCAGATCAGCGGTGCCACGCTGCCGTCGTCGATCAGGGCCGGGAGCGCATTGTCGATGCCGAGCCCGACCAGCCACGGCCCGGCCAACCAGGCGAGGTTCTGCACGAGGATGACCAGCAGCAGCCAGCGCACTTGCCGCCGGTGCGGACGGACCAACTCGCCGAGCAACCGTCGGGACCTGGCCCGCAGGAAGACACCGGCCGCCGACGGCAGATCGTCGACGTCCTCGGTGGCGATGCCCCGCCAGCCGCGTTCGGCGGCAGCAGCTTTCCCAGCCACGTCCGACGCGGAGTTCGGCTCGGCGGTCATCGGCCGGCCCCCTCGTCCTGCATCTGCCGGGCAGTCGGCAGTACGCCGTCCTCGTCAGTCTCGGCGGACAGGATCGAGCGGTAGGCCGGAACGGTCGCCAACAGGTCGGAGTGCAGGCCCATATGGGTGATCGTTCCGCCGTCGAGCAGGGCAACCCGATCGGCCAGCAACACCGTCGAGGGGCGGTGGGCCACGACCAGAGCGGTGGTGCCCACCAGGACTCGGCGCAGGGCCTCCTCTACGAGGGACTCGGTGTGCACGTCCAATGCGGACAGCGGATCGTCGAGCACCAGGACCGTCGGTCGGCCGAGTACGGCTCTGGCCAAGGCGAGTCGCTGACGCTGGCCACCGGACAGGCTCATCCCCTGCTCACCCAACCGGGTGTCCAGGCCCCATGGCAGGTCGTACACGAACGCGGCCTGGGCGATATCGATCGCCTCGGCGACCTCCGCGTCGGTGGCGTCCGGGCGGCCGAGCGCGAGGTTCTCCCGAGCGCTCATCGAGAACAGCGTGGCGTCCTCGAATGCGGTGGCGACCTGACTACGCAGTTGACTCACCGGGAGTTCGCGGATGTCGACGCCGTCGATCGTGATCCGGCCGGCGGTCACGTCGTACAGCCTCGGGACGAGGGCGGTCAGTGTGGTCTTGCCCGAGCCGGTGGCCCCGACCAGGGCGACGGTTTCCCCCGGAGTGATCTCCAGGTCGACGTCATGCAGCACCGGTGCGCTCGCGTCGGGATAGCTGAAGCCGACCCCTTCCAGGCGCAGCCGGCCCGGGCCGAGGCGCTGCTCACGTCCATCGTGCGGGTCAAGAATGGTCGGTTCGGCGTCGAGCAGCTCGAAGATTCGATCGGCCGCCGTGGCCGCCTCCAGCGTGGAGGCGAGCAGCCAGCCGATGGACAGGATCGGCCAGACCATGACCGTGAACAGCGCGATGAAGCTGACCAGCGTGCCCAGTGTCATCGCGCCGCCGGCCACGGCGAAGGAGCCCCCGACGAGCACGCCGGCCAGGACGAGCTGGGGCTGTAGCTCGAAGATCGCCCAGATGAAGGCCAGCAGTTTGATCTTGCCCAACTCGAGGCCCTGCAGGCGGACGGCCTTGGCATCGAAGCGGCCGAAGACCAGGTCACGCCGGCCCAGCGCCTTGATGATCCGGATTCCGAGCACCGATTCCTCGACGTCGGTCGCGGCCTCACCCTGCTGGTCCTGGACCTGGCGGGAGACCACGTTGTAGCGCCGCTCGAAGCGCACGCCGACGTAGATGAGCGGGATTGCGGCCACGGCGCTGAAGATTCCCAGCGGCCAGTAGATACCGATCAGCAGAATCATGATGACGATGCAGCTGACGATGTTGACCACCAGGAAGATCGCCGAGAAACCGACGAATCGCCGGATCGACGAGACGTCGCTGCTGGCTCGGCTCAGTAATTGACCTGAGGACCACCGATCGTGGAAGGCCACCGGCAGGCTCAACAGGTGCGAGTACATGTGATCACGCAGGTCCCGCTCCATGGCCAGGCTGGACTTGGTCATCGCCCAGCGGCGCAGGAAGAACAAGAATGCCTCGGCGACCCCGAAGGCCAGCGCCAGGAGCCCGAGCGGGATCAGGCCCGACTTGTCCCGATCAGCGATCGGTCCGTCGATCACATCTTGGGTGATCAGCGGAATCGCGATCTGGACCAGCGTGGCACCCAGGGCGCCGACCACGGTGAGCAGCACCAGACCGCGGTAGGGCCGGATGTAGGGCCACAACCGCTTCAACGAGGCGAGTCTCGGGCCCGCCTCCGGAATGGTGGGGGATACCCCGAGGTCCTTGGCCATGGTGGATCCGAGGCTACGTGGCGGCTAGG
>JACCTM010000119.1 GCA_013812385.1 Geodermatophilaceae bacterium
GAGGTTCTCACCGGATCCGAGACCAAGGGTGAAGCGTCCGCCGGAGAGCAGGCCCAGCGTCGCCGCCTTCTGAGCGATCACGGCCGGGTGATAGCGCATGGTCGGACACGTGACGTAGGTGAGCAACTCCACCCGCTCGGTCACCTGGGTGACCGCCCCGAGGACTGACCACGCGTAAGGCGCATGACCCATGGAGTCCAGCCATGGAAAGTAGTGGTCACTGCTGACGAGGAAGTCGAAACCGGCCTGCTCGGCCGCCCCTGCGTAGCCGACGAGTTCACGGGGCCCGCTCTGTTCGGTCATCAGGGTGTAGCCGAACCTCGTCATGGCGGCCTCTCTCGTTGTCGGTCCTCGCTTCTTACCCGCTGGGATGTCGTCCACACGGTTCGGCTTGCTGCCGTCCGCGCAGAGGGGCTCGTACCGAACCGCACCGGCTCGCTAAGTTTCCTTCGTGGCCGTTCCTCCGCTGACCAGGCAGCAGCGTGCCGACGCGCTGGCCAAGGCGGCGGCGGCACGCAAGGACCGCTCCGAGCTCCGCGGCGAGCTCCGCAGTGGCCGCCTGGGTCTGGCCGAACTGTTGCACAACTCCGAAGCCAGCAGCGACGCAACGGTGACCAAAATGCGGGTTTCCGCGCTGCTGGAGGCACTGCCTGGGGTCGGCAAGACACGGGCCGCGCAGATCATGGAGCGCCTCGACATCGCAGCCAACCGACGGATCGGTGGTCTCGGGGTCCATCAGCGACGCGCCCTGGTCGCCGAGTTCGAGCGCCGGGCCAGTGCCCAGCGAGTACGGACGAACGCCCGTACCTCCCGGGTGGACGCGTCGGCCCAGGTTCACCTGCCCGACAACGAGTCGTGATCGCCGCCGGACCGACTCCAGGCCGCCTGACCGTCCTGTCCGGCCCCTCTGGGGTCGGAAAGGGAACTGTCATCGAGGCCGTACGGCGCAAGTATCCCGACATCTGGGTCTCGGTGTCGGTGACCACGAGATCGGCTCGCCGTGGGGAGATCCCGGGTTGGACGTATCACTTCATCGACGGTCTGGACTTCGACGACCTGATCGCCCGGGGAGAACTGCTGGAATGGGCGGACTACACCGGGCGCCGCTACGGCACGCCGAGAGTGCCGGTGGAGGAGATGCTCGCCTCGGGTCGGCCGGCGCTGCTGGAGATCGACCTCGACGGGGCGCGCCAGATCCGGCACGAGCTGCGCCTTACTCAGTTGGTTTTCCTCGCACCACCGACCTGGGAGGAGTTGGTCCGCCGGCTGACCGGGCGGGGATCGGACTCCGACGAGCAGGTGGTCAAACGACTGGCCAAAGCGCGGGACGAGATGGCGGCTGCTGCCGAGTTCGATGTGGTCCTGGTCAACGATGACGTGGACCGGGTCGCCGACGAACTGGCCAAGTTGATCCTCTGAGCGGCCAGTGTTGTCGGACTCAAGGACCCCTTGAGTCAATAGGTTTGGCACAAGGCGTCCTTGTGCCAAACGCGCATCGCCTGGAGTTGGTAGTCTGGGGAGGCATCCCGCGGGTCGGCAGCTGTTGCCGATAGCTCACAGAGTATTTCTGAGGGCAACCGGGCAGTGCCCACCCCGTCCGTACCCTTACAGATTGGTCGACAGTGTCCGGTGTCGCCGCCGCTCCCGAAGGCATCACGAACCCCCCGATCGACGAACTTCTGGAGAAGACCAGCTCCAAGTACGGCCTGGTGATCTTCGCGGCCAAACGCGCCCGTCAGATCAACGCCTACTACAGCCAGCTCGGTGAGGGTCTGCTCGAGTACGTCGGCCCGCTCGTCGACACCGCACCGCAGGAGAAGCCGCTCTCGATCGCGCTGCGCGAGATCAACGAGAACCTGCTCGTCCACGAGCAGGGCGAAGCCTAAGCGCGAGGCCCGGCCATGGCCCGCGTCGTCCTCGGAGTCGCCGGCGGCATCGCGGCGTACAAGTCAGCGTTCCTGCTGCGGCTGCTGACCGAGGCAGGACACGACGTCCGGGTCGTCCCGACGGCCAGCGCGTTGCGCTTTGTCGGCGCTGCCACGCTCGAGGCGCTCTCGCACCATCCCGTCACCGCCGAAGTCTTCGATGACGTCGACCAGGTTGCCCACGTCCGGATCGGGCAGGAAGCCGATCTGATCGTAGTCGCGCCGGCGACGGCCGACCTGCTTGCCCGCACCGTCCACGGCCGAGCCGATGACCTTCTTGCTGCGACCTTGCTGGTCGCCCGATGCCCGGTCCTGCTCGCCCCGGCGATGCATACCGAGATGTGGGAAAACCCGGCAACGGCGGCAAACGTGGCCTCGCTTCGTGAGCGGGGCATTCTGGTCCTCCCACCCGGCGACGGGCGGCTGACCGGCACCGACACCGGCCCGGGACGCATGCCGGAACCCGCCGAGATAGCCGACCTGGTCGAACTGGTGCTGCACGCCGGTCCAGAAGCCCTCCGCCCTGACCTGGTCGGCCGCAGGGTCCTGATCAGCGCTGGTGGCACCCGCGAGCCGCTGGATCCGGTCCGGTTCCTGGGCAACCGCTCCAGTGGCAAACAGGGTCTCGCCCTGGCCCGGGTGGCGGCCGCACGGGGCGCCGACGTCACGCTGGTGGCGGCGAATGTTGACGGCCCACCGCCCGGGAATGTTCGGCTGATCACCGTGTCGACCGCCGAGCAACTGCGCGCCGAGATGCACCGCGAGGCCAAGCAGGCAGATGTGGTGGTGATGGCGGCCGCCGTGGCGGACTTCAGGCCGACAGTCGTCAGCGACGGCAAGATCAAGAAGAAGGTTTCCAGCGATCCGGAGCCGGTCGTGCTCAGCCGTAACCCGGACATCCTGCGCGAAGTCGTGGGCGACCGGCATCCGGGCCAGGTCGTTGTCGGCTTCGCTGCCGAGACCGGAGATGCCAACGGCACGGTGCTCGACCACGGGGCAGCCAAGCTCATCAGCAAGGGCGTGGACGTGCTCGTGATCAACGAGGTCGGCGCCGACCTGACCTTCGACCGGCCGGACAACGCCGCAACGATCCTGTCGGCCGAGGGCGGGCAGACCTCCGTGCCGCGCGGCCCCAAGGCGGTTCTGGCCGCCCGGCTGTGGGACATCGTGACTGCTCGGCTGGCCGATCCAGGGTCGGGTCTCGGCTAGACTTCGGCGACCTCACGGCAGCGCCGGCCCCGCCCTTTCTCAGCCGCCTGCCCACTCCAGCCGCTGGGAGAACTCCACTTGTCACGCCGTCTGTTCACCTCCGAGTCCGTCACCGAGGGACACCCGGACAAGATCGCCGATCAGATCTCCGACACCATCCTTGACGCGCTGCTCACCCAGGACCCGGCCAGTCGGGTGGCCGTCGAGACCATGGTGACCACCGGACTCGTCCACATCGCCGGTGAGGTGACCACGTCCGCGTACGTGGAGATTCCCAAACTGGTCCGTCAGACCATCCTCGACATCGGGTACGACTCGTCGAAGAAGGGCTTCGACGGCGAGAGCTGCGGGGTCAGCGTGTCGATCGGCGCACAGTCGCCCGACATCGCCCAGGGCGTCGACAATGCTTATGAAACGCGGACCGGCGAAAGCAGCGAAGAGGACGCGATCGCCCGCCAGGGCGCCGGTGACCAAGGCCTGATGTTCGGCTACGCCTCCGACGAGACCCCCGAGCTCATGCCGCTGCCGATCGCCCTGGCTCACCGGCTGGCCCGCCGGCTCTCGGCAGTTCGCAAGGACGGCACCGTTCCCTACCTCCGTCCCGACGGGAAGACGCAGGTCACGGTCGAGTACGTCGACAACAAGCCGGTCCGCGTCGACACCGTCGTGGTCAGCTCGCAGCACGCCGAGGACATCTCCATCCCGGACCTGCTCACCCCCGACATCGCCGAGCACGTCGTCGAGCCCGAGCTGGCCGCCCTGGGCCTGCCGACGCAGGGTTACCGGCTGCTGGTCAACCCGACCGGCAAGTTCGTCATCGGGGGGCCGATGGGGGATGCCGGCCTGACCGGGCGGAAGATCATCGTGGACACCTACGGCGGAATGGCTCGGCACGGCGGTGGCGCCTTCTCGGGTAAGGATCCGTCGAAGGTCGACCGCTCGGCCGCGTACGCCATGCGCTGGGTCGCCAAGCATGTCGTGGCCGCGGGCCTTGCCCAGCGGTGTGAGGTCCAGGTGGCCTACGCCATCGGTACCGCGGCGCCGGTCGGCTTGTTCGTCGAGACCTTCGGGACCGGCAAGGTGGACGACGGGACCCTGCAAGCCGCGATCACGTCGGTCTTCGACCTCCGTCCCGGGGCGATCATCCGCGACCTCGACCTGCTCCGGCCGATCTACCGCCAGACCGCTGCCTACGGCCATTTCGGTCGCGAGGACGGCAGTTTCTCCTGGGAGCAGACCCCGCGGATCGACGCGCTGCGGGCCGCCGTCGGCGCCTGACCCTGATTGTCCGAGCCGGCAGGTCTACTCAGGCTCGTGAGCACGGCAGGTCGGCACATCGCGCGGGTCTGTGTCGATTCACCCCTGACCCATCTGGACCGACTCTTCGACTATCTGATCCCGGATGAGTTCGCGGATCAGGTCACCGTCGGTTGCCGGGTCCGGGTCCGGTTCGCCGGACGGCTGCTGGACGGGTACGTGCTCGACGTGCCGGCCAGTTCTGAGCACACCGGGCGATTGGCGCCGCTGAGCAGAGTCACCTCCTCCGAGTCGGTTCTGTCCCCGGAGATCGCCCGCCTGGCCCGCGCGGTGGCCGACCGGTATGCCGGCACGCTGTCCGATGTGCTGCGGTTGGCCGTGCCGCCGCGCCGCGCCCGGCCCGAGAAACTGGCTGTCGTCGAAGCCGCTGCGGCTCCCCGCCGCCCGCCGACCCCAGCCTGGGCGCGCTACCCCCAAGGCCACTCCTTTCTGACCGCGGTCGCGCAGGGCCGCCCGGCCCGCGCGGTCTGGACGCTGGGACCGGGTGAGGACTGGCCGGCGCGGCTGGCCGAGGCTGCCGCGACGGCTGCCTCCATCGGGCGCGGGGTCCTGGTCGTCCTGCCGGATGTGCGCGACGTCGATCGGCTGGATGCCGCACTCACAGCGCAGTTCGGGGCCAGCAGCCCTCGGCATGTCGTCCTGACGGCCGACCTGAAGCCCGAGGAGCGGTACCGCAGATTTCTGGCCGTACGCCGGGGCAGCGTCAAGATCGTCATCGGCACGCGAGCCGCCGCGTTCGCACCGGTGGCCGACCTGGGACTGGTCGCGATCTGGGACGACGGTGACGACCTGCACGCCGAGCCTCGGGCGCCATATCCGCACGCCCGTGAGGTCCTGCTGCTGCGCGCCCACCTGGAGAACTGTGCGGCGCTGATTGCCGGCTGGTCGCGCAGCACCGAGGCCGCCGTCCTGATCGAATCCGGCTGGGCGCACGAGATCACCGCGCCGCGCGACGACGTACGGCGGGCCGCAC